>CAYPTM010000012.1:0-19091 GCA_964413345.1 uncultured Elusimicrobiales bacterium | reverse complement strand
TCGGGGAGACGCTGAAGCAGACTCTGCTGATGGCGCAGAAGGCCGCGGAGGACGTGAAACGCAACACCCTCGCCACGCTGGCCTGCAAACGGGCCGTAAAGGCTTACGACAGGCTGAACGAGGAAAGCGCCATGCGCCTTCTGAAGGACCTGTCCATGTGCGAGAACGGAACGGCCTGCCCGCACGGGAGGCCGGTCTTTATCCAGTTCTCGGCCCAGCAGCTCGCTTCCAAATTCGGCCGCACCACCGCCCTCTGATGCATCCCTTTTCCCTTTTCCATTCTGGAGCGTTATTCCGGTGACTGCCGCCGCGGAGATGGCATCTTCCTCGGGCGGCCATAAAAAGGCTGTCCTCTGGGGCGTCGCCACAAAGGCCGCGACCTTCATTCTTTTCTACGCCCTGCAGATATATCTCGTCCGGGCCGCCGGCATAGAAGCCTACGGCAAGTGGAACTATTTCTATTCAGCCTTTACCATCATAGCCGTGCTGGCAAATTTCGGCATACAGCATTCGGCCAGAAAGCATCTTGCCCAGTTCTCCGGGCGGGAAGGTTTCGGCGCGGTGGTCAAATCCTCGCTGCGCCTGCGCGCTCTGTTCAGCGGTTTGTTCGCGGCGCTGATGCTTGTCTCTGCCGGGCCCCTGGCCGAGGCTCTCGGCCGGCCGGAAATGCGCCCCCTGTTCCTGTGGGCCGCGCCGATGGTGTTCTTTACCGGCTTCGTGGAGTATTTCAAGGAATTCTTCATCGGCCTGCGGCGCATAGACCGCAATCTCCTCATCAATTCCTGCGAATACGGGGCCAAGCTCCTGCTGACGGCGGTTTTGTTCGGGCTGACGGCGTCGCTGTCCGGCGTGGCGGCGGCTTTCGCGTGCGCCCTGTTTCTGGCGGGCACGGCCGGTTTGTGGAACGCGCGCGGCGTTCTTGCGGATGGTCCCGGCGGCGGGATGTTCGGGCGTACGGGATTTTCGGGGAAGCTGCTGTCCTATGCTCTGCCCATGTTCATGGTGGAGGCGCTCAATATGGCCGCCGGGAACATGGACACGCTTATACTTGGCTATCTCGCAGGGGACAAGGCCGTGGGCCTTTACTCCATACCCAAGCAGATAGCCATAAAGGCCCCGCACATAAGCATGGCTATCTGCATGGGCATAATGCCGGTCTTCGCGCAGTTTGAGTCCGCGCGCGCGGGCGAGCTGAAGGCTCTTTTCCGGAAGCTTCTTCTGGCCAACGCCGTTATAGCGGGTTTCATAGTCACGGTTATAATGCTTTTCGCGGGCAGGCTGCTTGGCCTGCTTTACGGGCCGGCCAGCGTGCAGGCCGCTCCCGCTTTCCGCGTGCTTTGCCTGTATATAACCGCCGCGACCTTCTCGGTCTACTTCGCGTCTTTCCTTGAATACCGGGGCTTTGCCGCAAAGCTTGCGCGCAACATAGTCATCGCGTTCGCGGTTGAAGCCTTCCTTTGTCTGCTGCTTGCGCCGCGCTACGGCGCGGTTGGCGCGGCTTGGGCTTTGTCCGGCGCGTGGACGCTTTTCCTCGTTCTCAACGTGTGGTCTGCCCGCAAGGCCTTCCTGCTTGCGCAGCGCGATTGATTGAAGTTTTCTCCCTGCGGCGGGATGATTGTCGCAAATCAGGAGTTCTCCGACGATGGAAGGCACAAGTCTAAAATGTGCGGAATTACCTGTACAAGACGGGCAGTGCCGGCAAAGCGCCGGAGGCTGACAGTATGCAAGGGCACTCAGCGGCAGTATGTTCGCCTCACACGCTCAAACTGTATTTTGTTTATTTTACCCAGGCAGATATTAAGCAGCGCCAAATCCGCATATTACTTGAAAACTTACTGGATTTGCAAGTTGTAGCCTTTATGGTAAATCTGATGGCGATGGAATTATCTTCCAGCTATTTTTCTGTTCTGGCTATTGCAGCGACCAGTTCTTTGATGCTGAAAGGTTTGTTGATGCAAAACACTCCCCAATTGGCGATTCTGCTTTTTGCGGAATTGCTCAAAATCCTGCCAGTCATAAATATGAACTTCGGTTTGGTTTTCATTTTCTGTACTCGTTCGTATATGTCGTAACCGTCAAGTGGTTCCATTTCAATGTCACAAAGTATTACATCATACTTTCCCTGTGCAATCCTTGGCAAGGCTTCAATGCCATCATTTGCGGTTTCAACCGACTGTCCCGCGTCTTCCAGTATTTTCTTTATTAATCCCAGGACACGTTTTTCGTCATCGATTACAAGTAGGCGGCTTCGTCTGGATAGTAGGGACACTTCTGGCAAAGATTGTTCATTTTTGGGGGCGAGTTTGACTATAGGCAATTCAATCGAAAATACTGTTTCCGTGAATGGCGTGCTTTCCACTCGCATATTTCCATTATGGGCATCAATTATCTGTTTGCAGATAGCAAGGCCCAGTCCCGTGCCTTCGCCTTCTTTCTTCGTGGTAAAGAACGGTTCAAATATTTCAGGCAGGATCTCAGAAGGAATTCCGATACCGTTGTCGGCAATGGAAAGGAGGAGGGCATCTCCTTTAATATTTATAGCAATTCGCAAAAGGCGTCTGCCTTCCTGGTGTACGAGCGAATCTATGGCATTTTGGATAAGATTGACTAAAACCTGCTCAATTTGCTGAAAGTTCCCAAGGACATAAGGAAGGTCGGGCGGCACATCCTGCTGGACTAGTATGCTTGAAGTTTTAAATTTATAACGGAACAAATCAACGACAGCAGAAAGTGTTTCCTTCACATTAACTATTGTTTGATAATGGGAAGTAGTTCGAACAAATGCCAGGAAATTGTCGACAATGGCTTCGCATCTTTGGGCGCTATGATAAATCGCATTAATCTCCTCCGGTGGAAGTATGTTTGTGTCAGCGGCACTTTTCTTGATTAGTTCCGAACATCCGACTATAACAGTCAATGGGTTATTCAATTCATGAGTGATGCTTGCCATTAACTGTCCCACCGCGGCCATTTTTTCGGATTGTATCAGATGGGACTGAAGCTTACTTAATTCGGTTATATCTCTGATCACGACCACCCATTCTTTGGGTTCTGTCTCGGTTTTTAAAGCCGCAGCCCATTGCATATCAAGTTTAAGGTTGCGGCCGGTTTTCGAGATTGCATTTATGCTTCTGCTTTCAAAACGGTTTTTGGTCAACAAATCATTATTGATGGACATAAGTGTTCGGGAATCAAAAAATATACCGAAAAACTGTCCTATGGCATTTTCTGAAGGTAGATCGAAGATCGCTTCCGCTCCATGATTCCACACGATTATCTTTAAATCAACCGAAAGGCTTATGATGGCTTCGCTAGTGCTGTTTACAATAAGTCTGTATTTTGCCTCGGAATGCCGTATGTTTTCCACCAGTTCTGAGTTTTCCAGAGCAAGTGCGGTCGAGTTGCAGAACATTGCCAGTGAATCTGCCTGTCTGTTTTCAATAGTTCTGCCAGTATAAAAATTATCAACCGCCATAATTCCATAAACTCGCTTGTTTGTCATAAGCGGTGTGACGCAAAAAGCTTTGGTCTCGGTCCAGGCAATAAAATCTGTGTCTTCTGCTGATGAGTTCGCAAGACTAGTAATATTCAAGGTTTCTCTTGTTCTGATTGCGCGGGCAAATATCGAATCTCCATCGACTTTAATGGGGGCTGTATACTTGCTTGCGACAGAGATATTAACTCCCTCCTTTGTTGCGGTGTATTTGGATTCCAAAGTCGTGCCATCGTCGCTTATCAAATAAACTATTCCTCTTTCGAATCCAATGCCTTTCACCGCCATTTCAATACCGATGCGGCATATTTCATTGGCATTCTGATCATGCATGAAAGCCGCTCCCATCAATTGTAAAGACATGAGCTCATTAATCCTTGCTTCCAGCTCTCTCGTACGCATAACCAGTTTCGAGCCCATATCATTGAAAGTCGTGGCCAGGCTGCCTATCTCATCATTTGTAATAACTTTGACAGGTATATGTTCTCCGCGCAGTGCAAGTGCGGATGCCACTGCTTCAAGTTCATATAACGGCTGAGTTATTTTACGCACAGCTAGGTAAATCGCCAGTGCAACAAGCACAGCGCATACCATTGCCACAAGCACAGTATAATGACGGATTTTAAAGAGCGGAATGAGAAAGTCGTCCGGGTTGGCACTAATTATCAATTCATAGTCGCTGTTCCCAACCCTATAAGTTTCAATTATTTTGGGGGATTGGACTGAATCAATGAACGGCTTCTGCCCTGATACAAGTATTGGCCTAGTATTTTTTTGGCCGAAATAAACACTGCCGGATTTTCCCAGTTTAAGGCTTTCAAGAGTGGTAAACACAAGTGATAAATTCGTCTTCAAAACGATCACGCCTTTGAAGCTGCGGTCCGGAGCGATAATGGGTTTGGCCGAAAGTAAAAGGCCGATAGTCTCTTTTCCCGTATCTATTCTCTGTAAGGATTGAATTCCTCTGTCAGATTTGAAAAGTCTTGCAAGCTCCGCATCCTCCGCCTGCGTTTCTGTCTCAATAAGACTGCATATGCGCTTTCCTCTCGCATCTATGAACCGGAGATCCACTATGTCCTTATGTCTGTTGGCAAATCTCTGAAAATAGAAGGAGATTTCCTTGCGGTACTGTTCAGCCTCTTCCGCTAGGCCATAATCAACATTGACGTAGTAATCGTGAAATAATGGGGTATCTGCGATGGTTGCGATATCGCTGGAGTTCCGCTCAAGAAAACTATTAATACTGTTTGCTGCTTCACTTCCAAGGGTGGATAGTTCACCATGAATATTTGAGAGGACAAGTCTTTTGGCCTGATAATACGAATAATAGCCAAGTAGGAATATAGTCCCTAGTGATATGGGGATGATATGTAATATGAATCGATGCCCTATTTTAGAGAAACTGATTGCGTGTTTCATTGGCAGAAAGCTATACAATCCGTCCATCTGGATTAGCAGGGTCAATACCAGGAACAAAAAGGGAAATAGCTTCGGCCCCCTCCATCCCGGCACGGAAATGATGTGTTGTGCCCGGCGGAATTGAAAGGAAGTCTCCTTTGTTCAACTCCACAAGATCACCACCAACAGTTGCTCGCACCCGGCCTTTGTATACAAAAACGAATTCTGTGGTCCGGTCATGAATAACGGAGGGAGAATCCGCATTCGGGGGCAAAGCTTCATGTAAAACAGTCAGCCCATCCCCCGCGCTAAACGGAATGGTTCGCATTTCCAGTTCGCCAAGTTTTTTGGGCACGAGGTCAGTGAGGTTTTGCTTTTTTATCATCATCGAAATAGGCTCCAAAGAAATAAGGCATACCCGTTACGTACGGGGTGAAATGTAAGTTTTTAGACGTAGCAAGGGTTGTGGCTTTCTGATATGTAAACAAACCGAGCGCGTTTTCATAGACATAAGCATCAAATTTTTCCGATTTTTCCTGCTGCCCCACGGAATCTATTGTGGAAGCAATTTCATGAAGCTTGTTATCTATGAAAGCGTCTTTCCCAAGGCTATAGGGGGACTGCGAGGAAAGACCCATCGCTTCTATAAAAAACACATGGCACATCGGATCTGGTATGTCAGCGATTGCCATATCATACTTACCATTCTTGAATTCATCCGGGCTGGCAGATTCTGTAACAAATTTTGCTCTTAATGATATGCCTACTTTTTCAAGCTGGCTGGCGATTATCTTTACAGTTCGCTCTGTATTTCTTTTGGCAAGGACAGAGAGCGTCAGGCCATTTTCATGGCCAGCTTTGTGAAGCAGTTCTTTGGCTTTGGCAAGGTCAAACGAATAAGGCGATAGCTTCGCATTATGTCCGGTCTCACCTTTCATGCTCAAAGTCGCGATAGGCAATCCGTTGCCCATCAGATCATACCGGATGAGCTCTCCCCGGTCCAGGGCATGATTCAATGCCTTTCGTACATTGACATCACGTAATGGCCCGGAGGAAAAGTTTAGGAATACTGCGACTGTGCGGAATGCATATTTCTTCATTACTGCCGCACGTGGATTTTCCATAACTGCGCGTGTCTGTGTGCCAGGCAAATTAGTTATCAAATTTATTTCCCCGGATTGGATGGCCGATAATTGCTTGGAGACCGGCAAGAATTTGAATACTAGTTTTTGAATTTTAGGATGTCCGGGCATCCAATAGCTTGGGTTTGCGTTCAATGTTATCTCTCTCCCCTTCATCCATTCTGAGAACACAAAGGCTCCTGTTCCAACCGGATGAGTGGCGAAATATTCTTCGCCAACCGTCTTCAGGTATTCCGGAGGAGAAATAAGTATGAATGCGGCCAGGCGATTTAACAACAATCCGTCTGGATAGGCCGTAACTATGTCCACTGTTAGCGGATCTACGATGTCGACGCGCATGATGGAATCGATGTACCCTCGCGCCGGGAATCCGGTTTTCTCGTCAAGGTACCGATCTATGCTGAATTTGACCGCTTGAGCAGAAAAAGGCTCGCCATTGTGAAATTTGACTTCAGGGCGCAACTTAAAACGCACAGTCAAAGGATCTAGCCATGTCCAGGAAATTGCAAGGGCAGGTTCAACTCTGCCATCTGGATCGAAACGGAGCAGGCCGTCAAAAACCTGCTGACATATGGTGTGGTTTTTTTCGAGGAATTGCTTTTGGGGGTCCAGTGTCGCGGGATCACTCACATCATCCGCAACTATTAGCGTGTCTGTGGCCGCATATGCTTCCAATGGAAAACATAGCATGAGAAGACTGGATATGCATAACAATGATGCGGCTTTCATCGTTTTTTCCCAAGGATGACCATGGTAGGGTTGTCCGCTTTGGGACATATGGGTTTAGTCTGCAGGTTACTAAAGCCGGCTTTTCGGAGCATGTCCTGATATTCTTCCACGGAGTATACTCTCCCGTTGGACGTATACATGCGCATATGCATTGAAAAGAGGGCGGAGAAAAGAGGTGCAGTTCTGGTTTTGTCCAGCATAAAATCATGGACTGCGATGCTTCCTCCCTTTCGCAATGCATTATGTGCTTTCGCAAAAAGCGTCGAAATATCTTTCGCACCCTCGTCATGTGTAATATGCGACATCAGCACAAGTTCACAACATTCATTGCCGAATGAAACCTTGTGGTAATCTCCGGCACGGAAAGTAATTCGTTCGCAAGCAGGGGATTGCGCAATAAACTTTCGGGTCCACTTAATGGTTTGTGGCAAATCCAAAATAAGTGCCGAGAGCTTTGGGCAGCGCCCAAGAAGTGCGGCAGAATACACTCCAGAACCACCTCCCACGTCCAAGATGGTTCCCGCAGTTGCGGAATTGATCAGTTCCGCTAGCTCCAGCGCTGGCTTGCGCGATATCTCCTGCATTCCAGAGATATATTCCTTTACAAAATCGGAGTTGCCGGCTATGAGCTGCCTGAGATTTTTGCGGGGCGTTTTGTGTCGCAGAACATATCCCATGTCTCCCCACGCATTCCACAGCAGATCCTGATACTTGACGTTTTGTCCCAAATAAGCGTTTCGGCCTTTAACAAGGTATGCGTCAGCAACAGGAGTGTTGCGATACTGTGCATTGTGTTTAGTCAGAAATTTCATTGCGACCAGGGAATCAAGAAATACTTCCGTATTGGTTCTGTCCAGGTTAAGTCGTCTACATATTGTGTTGAGTGTTGCAGGGGAAGAGGTAATATTAAACAATTCAAGCGTAACCGCGGTGAAAAGTATCTTGGCCTGCCGGTATCCGTAGATTAAGGAAGCGATGGGGCTGCGATCAGGCTGCATGTTTTCCCTCCACATTGAACATGTCATTCAAAGATTTAAAGCGGCGTGCCATTGGAGAAACCTCTTCGATATAGCTTATGACTTCAATCACAAGCGGGCGTGCAGTGCGCGCTGCCTGAGCCAAAGCATTCTTAAGCTCATTTGGAGAGGAGACGCTGATGCTGTCGGCTCCCATGGCAGAAGCCATGGCTGCAATATCCAGTTTTTGCGAAAATTTACTGTAGCAGAATTTATTCTGGAACTGCATTTTCTCGCCCAGGCGTATCATGCCATGCCCCTGATTGTTAATCACTACCCACACCAACGGTAGTCTGTTTTCAACTGCCGTGTGCACTTCCATACCGGACATTGCGAATGCCGCATCTCCAGCCAAAGCATATACGGGGACGTCTTTTCTCCCCAGTTTAGCTCCTATGCATGCGGCTACGGCATGTCCCATTGAGCCGAAGGCAAGATTCACAAAAAAAGTTCGCGCTTGCAACACTCGAAATGCATTCAGTGCCCATGGCATGCATGATCCGATGTCTACGAACAGAAGCGCATCTGGTGACATGGCTTTCCGTAATTCCTGCATCAACAGCGCCGTAGATATCATGCCGTGCGGAATTTCTGGAGATGGCATCTCCTCGTCAGACAAAGATTCTCCTTTAAGTTGTTTGTTACACCTGGCATTGCGAAGAGCCGGATATGTCATATGCTTCAAATCCCGGTCCAATTGATAATTCAATTCTGTCAGTACCGTATCGGCATTGCCTATGATACCGATATCAACGGGATAGTTCTTGCCTATCTCGTGTGAATCCACGTCTATTTGAACCAAGGCCTTTGTCGGTCTGATGCGGGCATCCCAGTTTGAAGTGGGCAATTCGCCAAGGCTTGTTCCCACTGCCAGTAAAACATCAATTTCTCCTGACAGGAAAAGCTTGTCCGCAGCGATATTGCCCGCAAAGCCGAAAATACCCAGCGACAATGGGTGATTTTCGGGGAGAGCCCCCTTGGCTTTAGGGGATGTGGCTACTGGAATCGAGAGTTTTTCAGCTAAAGTGCGGATCTGTTCGTTCGCATTTGAAATATTGACACCATTGCCGACAAGAATCGCCGGACATTTGGCCTCAATGAGCAGGCGCGCTGTTTCCTTCACGGCTTCACGGTCAAAACTTCTATGCAGGACTCTGTAATTCTGCGGCGCTATGACATGATACGGCACCGTAGCGCTCATGTAATCTACTGGAATGTTGACGTGGACTGGTCCAGGCCGCCCTGTCATGGCGGCGCGAATTGCCGCTCTGAAGATCCGGTCAGCCTGCTCCGGGGAATGCAGCATGACACTGAGCTTTGTAACCTGCTTGAACATATCCACGATATCAATGCCGTAACAGGTACTTTCCTGTGCGGCCCCCTTGCCAAACACAGAAGTGGAAACCTGTGCGGTAATCACGAACAGCGGGACAGAGTCGGCATGGGCACACGCTATTCCTGTCAGCAGATTTGTGCTGCCTGGGCCGGTAGTTGCACAGCATACCCCAAGTCGGGAGGTTGCCCGGGCATAGCCATCGGCCATGAACGCTGCTCCCTGCTCATGCCTGGTTATTATCGGGGAAATGGATTCAGCCCTGGAAAGCGCCTCATATAAAGGCATCAGCGGCCCTCCAGGTATGCCGAAAACATAGTCGACCTGTTCTCCGCGAAGGTAGCTTATCAGCAGTTCAATTACAGTACAACGAGTATGATCACTATGCAGAATACCACCCCCGTGATAACACTCTTATCCGATGTTGATTCCCATAAACTCCTGACATTTCCTGACCAGGATTTCAGGGGAAAATGGTTTCTTTATGAAGCAATCCGCATTTTCCGCCAAATATTTCTGATGCTCTGGAATCAATTCTTTCCCGCTTATGGCAATTACCTTTATACCTGCGGTTTCCGGAATGCTTTTGAGTCTTCTGCACACCTGAATGCCATTCATCTCCGCCATGATTATGTCCATGACGATAAGCGCCGGAGGATTTTCCTCAATCATATTCAGCGCTTCTATGCCGTTGGAAAGAGCTTTGATTTCGATGTGCGGGGCAAGACGCTTGAATGCATTGCGAATCATCATCAGAATGTCCTGCTCGTCATCAATAACCATCATGTATGTTGATTTTGCAAGAATAGCCGGGGGTATGGGCAGGCATGACTTCTTCATGAACAGAATCAGTTCTTCCAGCGGAATACGCATGTGCCCGCCTGGTGTCTCATGCGCGTTCAGCCGTCCGGCTGTGATCCATTCGGATACGTTGGCATGCGGAACACCGCAAAAATTGGCAACTTCGAATATGGTATAGAATTTATTTGCCATAGAAGCTCGTCCGGGGCTCTGATTTCAGTTGGCAACAATTCCTCGACATATGACTACTGTCCAAGTATTTCACCTTTTAAGCATACACCATAAAGTTAAAATATGCCATGGCTAAATTTAAAAAGGGAGTGTAGACTATAACAACTTGTATTACAATCTTTAAATAGTTGCAGTAACCCGCCGAAATTACCTGTCCGTGTTATTGGTAGATTTCTGCCGGGTGGATCGGGAACCGGACAATATTTATGATAAAACCACTGCGCATCACTACCGGAGCCGGAGCATCCCCTTTGCGACGCATATGGACGAGAGCCTATCTTCATCACTTGTTCATTGCTCTGCTGTCAGCGGGGGCTGCCTTGCTACTTGCTCATGCTTTCGAAAACCAGTCTTGGCTGATGCGGCTTGCTCTGATTCTGTTGTGCATGGTAGCCATGACCTGGGTTGTCTCCCGGCATATGCTGAACCAGGTTGAACTTTTTGTAGCGGAATTCATTTCATCGGTCGGGAAAGTATCGCATCTCCTGCCAAGTGAAGAGCCTTCGGTTTCTTCTCCCAATGATGCATCTTTGAATGTTTTGACGCGGGGATTGCGTCGCATTGTGGCTGCTATTGAAGATTACCGGATCCGCCTGACAAAGGCCAATAAGTGGTTCGCCGACATAATATCCATTTCTGGAGAGTGGGTCTGGGATGTGGATGAGAATTGGAATATCACACAATCAAGCCGTACTGTGGAAAACATTCTAGGTTACTCTACGGCAGAAATGATCCAGATGAAATTTTCCGATATTTTCCCTGGGGGAGCGAGCAATCCTTACTTCAGGCAAATAGCGTCTGCTATGGAGAGGGGTGAACTTATTAAGGACTTGGAGATAGAGTGTATCGGAAAAAATGGCGACAAGATAATCGCAGAAATCAGTGCGCTCCCAAAACCACTTGAAAAAAGTTCCGGGAAAGACGGATGCTACGGCATTTTGCGTAATGTTACTGAAAGCGCAAAGATGCTTGAAGCAATCGAACGGCGAAATGCGCTGCTTGAGACTATCAATTTTTCTACCTCCGGGTTGTTAAAGGCTTCCGCTACCGACGAAGTCCTCCCTTTGCTTGCAAGCAAAATAGGTATTGCATCCGGAGCCGAGAATCTCCTCATCTGTCAGTTATATCACGTCTCTGGGAAAGCGAAATACTATGAATGGTCGTTTGCTTCTCATCAAACAATATCAAGCGAGCAAGATTCACTGCTGTTTTCGACTTTTGGGTGCAAATTGCAAAAGGGTATACCTGTCGAAATAAAAATCGATCAGTTATCAGAAATGGAGCGCAAGCATTTTGCATTGCGTGGAATAGAGACACTTTTCGCCGTTCCGATTTTGGGACCAGCCAAAACACTGTGGGGATTTATCGGAGGAAATCATGCGGCCCATGCTCACGGATGGGACTCACTCTCAGTTGAATTACTGGTGACAGTCGCCGATGTGCTAGGCAATGCTATTCAGCGCGACATGGCGCTTGCCGAACTGGTTAAAAGTCGTGAGTGGCTCTATACAACGCTTAGTAGTATCGGAGAGGCAATAGTTGTCACAGATGCTGTCGGTAAAATTGATTTTATCAATCCAATTGCAGAACAACTCGTCGGGAGGCCACAGGCATCTCTGTCGGGGTTGAATGTGTCTGACGTTCTGGATATTCGCAATGAGGAGAAGCCTCAGGAATCTGCCGGCCAGGTTAGTCTTCTCATGAGAGGCATTAAGACGTCAACCAAACCTGGACATTTTCTCCTGTTTCGCGATGATGGACAGAAGATCCCAGTTGACTATTCTGTTGCCCCCATAATTGATCGGGAGAGGAATCTTTTGGGCTCGGTTATTGTCTTGCGTGATGTAGGAGAGCAGCGCAGAATCGAGAGGCTCATTCTGGAGGCCAAGGAGCAGGCGGAGCAGGCCAATAAGGCTAAGTCCCAGTTTTTGGCGAACATTTCTCATGAGCTGCGGACCCCGATGAATGCAATAATCGGGTTTTCAGAGCTGTTGTCTTATACCTCACTGGATAAAATGCAACGGGATTATGCCGACACTATACAATCCAGCGCATCACTTCTGCTCAGCATAATAACCGATATACTGGACGTTTCCAAGCTTGAAGCGAGGAATCTTGAGCTTGAACATGTTCCTTTCAATTTCCGGGACATGATAAGTTCACTGCTCAAAATAAGCGCCGTCAAACTCAAAAGTCCGGACATTGAATTAACTTGTCTTTATGATGGGGATTTGCCTGATGAATTCATTGGTGATCCCGCAAGGATGCGGCAGATATTTCTTAACCTGTTGAGCAACTCCGTTAAATTTACCGAGCGAGGGGAAATCACGTTACAAATTTCCGGTGAAAAACATGCAGCTAACGGTCGAGCCGGTCAATTTATACTGAAAGCGACAATCAGCGATACCGGCATCGGAATACCAAAGGATAAAGTCAAAGCGGTTTTTGAAGCGTTTTCTCAGGTGGAGACATCCATTTCACGAAACTATGGAGGCACTGGCCTGGGGCTTTACATAACTAAAAGCCTGGTGAACAAAATGGGAGGAAAGATAGAAGTGTTTTCAGACTTGGGCAAAGGTTCCACTTTTGCTTTGTCAATCCCTTTGGAATTACCTGTCGAGGGTACTCACGTTAGAATTCCCAATCTCGCCGGGCACCAGGTTGTTTTTATCGGAGTGAAATCGTCTGCCATGCGGTGTTTGGAAAGCCTGTGTGGCAGTATGAATATACGCAATGCTGGAAAATTCGATTCAGTGGAAGAAGCCTTGATGGAATATAAGGACAAGGCTGAAATACCAGCTCTGTTTATCTGTGAACTAGCCTATCCTGTTGAACGGCTTAAAGCATTCACTTCTACAATAGCGACATTGCCGTTGGCAAGCAAAACCAAAACATTGCTTATGGCATATGAATCGAATCGTATTGCAATAAAAAAAGATGAACTTGGTTTCGACGCATTTATTCCGAAACCCCTAACACTGCGCCAGTTCGCGGGTATTATGGATGATCTGGTTTCGGAAGCAGGAACCCGCCAGCGGGAAGAAAAGCCTGCTGAATACTTCGACGGCTTTATGAAGGGCTTGTCTATTTTGGTTGTAGAAGATAATGCTGTAAATCGAAAACTGATGAAAATCATTATGGAACAAGATGGAGCAGTGGTCAAGGTCGCGGAAAATGGAAGGGAGGCAATAACGCTTTTAAATGATACCACGTTTGATTTGATTTTCATGGATATACAGATGCCGGTCATGGACGGACCGGAAACTGCAAAATACATACGTGGCAATATTAACTCGGCTATACCGATAATCGCCATAACGGCAACTGCCCTTCAGTCGGAAATAGCCCAAGCTCTCTCCTGCGGCATGAACGATTATATGCTAAAGCCGATAGATATCCAAAAGCTGCGGGCCAAAACGAAAATCTGGTTAAATATCGACAAAAGCAGGGATAAAGTATAAACGGTCGTGATATGCTCCAGAAGATCCGGTGCCCTGTCTGTTGCTAACAGTAAACAGGCTTTAGTGCCAGCATACAGATGACCATGCGCTATGCGCATTTGTCTGATCAACACATATCTGACAGAATGGCCCAGCTGGAGAGTGCTTTTGGTCTTGTAAGTATGGCCTCCAAGCCCTCTGGAATTGCACCTCTGATTGCACCACTTGTTTTGGAAAGTGCGAAAAATGTGCTAAAATTACCTATACACGACGGGCAGTTAGCTCAGCGGTAGAGCGTTCGCCTCACACGCGAAAGGTCATAGGTTCAAATCCTATACTGCCCACCACTTTAAAAAAGGCCGTCCCTGAAAAGGGGCGGCCTTCTTGTTTTGTTCCGTATAGTGTTCAATGCAGGCGGATATGGAGCAGAAACTCCCTGTTCCCGTGCGCTCCCTTGATCGGGGAGTCGGTAAGGCCCAAATCCTCCAGGTTCATCGCCTGCGCCCTTTCGGCTATGAAGCGGCGTATTCCATCCACGGCCTCAGCGCGGTATTCATCCGACTGCACTATTCCGTGCGGGACCTTTTTGGGTTCCAGTTCGAACTGGGGCTTTATCAGTATGAGCAGGTCCGCCGGGCGGGCCATGGCGTTTATAACCGGTTCAAGTATGAGTTTAAGCGAGATGAAGGACACGTCTATGGCCGCCACCGCCGGTTTGGGGTCGAACAGGTCGGCCTTCAGGTAGCGGGCGTTGGTTTCCGGGATGAAGCGGATTTTTGGGTGGGATATGAGCTTCTCGCTGAACTGTCCCCGCCCCACGTCTATGGCGTAGGCAAGCTCCGCGCCTTCCTTGATGAAACAGTCAGTGAAGCCGCCGGTGGACGCGCCCACGTCCAGGCACACCAGTCCGGCAACGGGCACTTTGAAATGTTCCAGCGCAGCCTTTAGTTTCAACCCACCGCGCGAGACGTAGGGGCACGGGTCATTAACCAGTTCCAGAACGTCATCCTCGCGCACCGGATGCCCGGCCTTGCTTTCCACCGCGCCGTTAAGCTTCACCAGCCCGGCCATTATCGCGGCCTGCGCCCGCGCCCGCGTTTCAAAGAAGCCGCGGTTGCAGAGGGCAAGGTCCAGCCGCGTTTTAGGCGCCTGCGCCATCGTCCTCGCCTTCGAAGGGCTGCGGGTTGAGCTTGCCTTCCGCGTCCTTCTTGAGTATTTCCACCTTCATCTTCACGTCCTTCAGCGTGTCTGCCAGCTCCTTCGACAGGACCACGCCTTCCTCGAAAAGCTGGAGTGATTTCTCGAGCCCTTCCTTCCCCGTTTCCAGGCTGGAGGCTATGGCCTCAAGGCGGGCCAGCTTGTCTTCAAACGTCAGTTCTTTCTTTGCCATAAACTACTCCTTTGAATTCCTGACCACGCAGTCCAGCGAGCCTTTGTGCAGTTGCACGGACACTTCGTCGCCCGGTTTGGCCTGCCCGCCCCGCGCCAGCACCTCGCCGGTGCCGGTGCGGCGCACTATGGCGTAACCGCGTCCCAGCACGGCGGACGGATTCAGCGCCGCAAGCTTGTGGGAAAGCAGGTTGACGCGTTCCTCCGCGGTCCGCGCCGTGGAGTCCATCCACCGGGAAAGCTGCTCGTATGCGGTATCCAGATGCTGTTCCCTGTCCTGCACAAGGCGTTCGGGGTTTTTGAAATATGGGCAGGCCTGTGCTGCGCGCAGCCGTCCGTTCACCCGTTCGTATGAGAGCGAGAGCCCCTGTATAAGCCGTCTTTGCAGCGCCTGCGCCTGAGAGCTAAGCTCCGCCCTGTGCCTTACCACGAGTTCCGCCGCGGCGGACGGGGTGGGGGCGCGCAGGTCGGCCACGAAATCGGCTATGGTGAAATCGGTTTCATGGCCTACGCAGGATATGACCGGTATTTTTGACGCGGCTATGGCGCGGGCGACTATTTCCTCGTTGAAAGACCATAGGTCCTCCATCGAGCCGCCGCCGCGCCCCACAAGCATTACATCCATGTCCGGGTAAAAACGGTTCAGCTCCTTTATCGCGGCGGCAATCTCGTTCTTCGCTTCGGTCCCCTGCACCAGCACGGGATAGAGCAGCACTTCCACGCTGGAGTTGCGCCGCCGGAGGACGGATATTATGTCCCGTATGGCCGCCCCGGTGGGGGAGGTGACTACACCTATCTTTTTAGGAAAGGGGGGGATGGGTTTTTTTCGCGACTCGTCGAAAAGTCCCTCCGCCGCGAGGCGCGCTTTCAGTTTTTCGAATTCCAGATAGAGGTTCCCTGTAGCCTTGGGGCGGGCCGCTTTGACTATGAGCTGGTATTTGCCGGATTTCTGGTAGCTGGATATTTCTCCGCGCGCTTCCACGAGCTGGCCGTTCTGCAGGTCGGCCGTAAGCGCGCGCTGGTAGCCCTTGAACATGACGGCCGGAATGAGGCTGTCGCGGTCCTTGAGGTCGAAATAGGTGTGGCCGGAAGGCGCGGTTTTAAGGTTGGATATCTCGCCTTCTACGGTTATGTCTGGAAACGTCCCCTGAAGGATTTCCTTTATCAGGAGGCTTATCTCCGTTACCGTGAATATCTTGTCCGGGCCGAAGAGCTGTGTCATTTCCCCTCCCTCAGTTTCTTCAGGCGCAGGGAGATGTTCTCCTCGCGGCCCTGAGAGGTAGGCTTGTAAAATTCCATGGGTTTGGGCATGTAAAGCTGTTTCAGGTAATGGCCGGGGTAATCGTGGGGATATTTGTAACCCTTGTTTTTTCCTCCGGAGCGCAGGTTCGGCGGCACTTCGCGCACGGGGCCCTTTTCCACTTCCGACATGGCGGCGTCTATTGCCTTATAGACCGCGTTGGATTTGGGCGCGCAGGCTATGTATATGGCTGCCTGGGCGAGCGGTATGCGCACTTCAGGCATACCGAGCGTTTCGGACGCCTGGAAGGCTGCCTGCGCCATCAGTATGGCCAGAGGGTCGGCGGTGCCCACGTCCTCCGCCGCGCAGATGAACATCCGGCGGGCCAGAAAACGGGGGTCTTCCCCGCCCGCCAGCATTTTCGCCATCCAGTAGACGGCGGCGTCCGGATCGGAGCCGCGCATGGATTTAATGAAGGCCGATATCATGTCGTAGTGGGAATCGGACGTCTTGTCGTAGCGTATGGAGCGTTTCTGTATGGATTCCTCGGCTATGGCGAGAGTGATGCGCCGCGTTCCGTCCTCGGCCGGGACGGTGGTCATGACGGCCAGCTCCACGGCGTTGAGAAGTTTTCGCGCGTCGCCGGAGCTCTGCGTTATGAGGTGGTCGCGGGCTTCGTCATCCAGCGCGGCCCGGTATTTGCCCAGCCCGGCCTCTTCGTCGCTCAGCGCGCGGGCGATTATCTGCCGCGCCGCCGCGTCGGACAGGGGTTTGAACTCGAAAAGAGTGAAGCGGGATATCAGCGCGCTGTTGACGTAGTAAAATGGGTTTTCGGTCGTGAGGCCGATAAGTATTATTTCGCCACGCTCCACGGAGGGGAGCAGCACGTCCTGCTGAGTGCGGTTGAAATGGTGAATCTCGTCCAGTATCAGGAGCGTGCGCGTTCCCTGCCGTTTTCGCAGGCGCGCCGACTCCAGCAGGCGCTTCAGTTCCGGCGTGCCGGCCACGGCGGCGTTCAGTTCTTCGGTGAAAGCGTGGGTGCGGTCCGCGATTATGCGGGCCAGCGCGGTCTTCCCGCAGCCGGGCGTGCCGTAAAACACCGCCGAGGTGACCTTGTCCGCCTCTACCAGCCTGCGCAAAAGCTTGCCGGGGCCGAGCAGATGCTCCTGTCCCGCGAAATCATCAAGTTTTTTCGGCGCAAGACGCGCGGCCAGCGGGGCGTCCGCCGGCAGGCTGCTGTCCATGGCGCTGAAGAGGTCTTTTTCCATAGATATAAGGTAGTTTACTAAATCTCCCGGATGTGGCGGCCCCGCAGGACCTGGTGGCCGGGCTGTTGTCTTGCGCGTGCGTTTCGCGCGTGAACTGGGCCTTGACAAATTTGTTATACGGGTGTATAACTATACTAGCGAGTAATAAAGTTTGCGCGGAGGATTTATGACACGGCCATCCACCGGAACGGATTTGAAGCTTATAGAGGCGGGCAAGAAAATTGTGCGGAAGGAGGGGCTTGTCGGCCTCAGCGCGCGGCAGGTCTGCAAGGAAGCCGGGGTCAACCTCGGCATGTTCCATTACCATTTCAAAAGCAAGGAAAACTTCGAGCAGGAGGTCCTTAAGGAAATATACGCCGAGTTCATGGCCCGTCTTAAGGTGGAGGCAGCGGCCGGCGCGGACGCGCGCGCACGTCTTAAAAACACCCTTTGCACACTGGCGCGTTTCGCCCGGGACAACAGGGAAGTCCTGCTCTCCATATTCCGCGATGTTCTTTCCGGGCGCAGGGAGATACTGTTTTTTATAAAGAAAAACTTCGGCGCGCATATCAGGCTCATAGTCGACCTTATAAATGACTGCAAGAAGGTTGGGGTGATAGGCGATTACCCGCTCAGTGTCACGCTGCCCATGCTCATGCCGCCCATAGCCCTGCCGGGCCTTGCGGTGGGAATAGTTGAGAAGCTGGACGCGGGCCCGTTTTTCCCGGTGGCTTTTGCCGTCATAAAGCGGCAGCTTATATCTGATTCCGCCATCGAGCTGCGCGTGGAGCTTGCCCTGCGCGGGCTGGCTCCCGGAGGGACAAAATGAAACCCCTGCTGGCGTTAACGCTTTTGCTGTCCGCCTTGCCGGTCACCGCTGTCGCGGGCGCGCCGGAACTGCGCATATCGCTCTCGGAAGTGACGGCCTCGGCGCTTTCTCATTCTCCCCGCCTCAAAGCTCTCCAGGATGACATCGCTGCCGCGAAGGCCTCTTCCCTCGCGGTGCGCTCCGCGCTTTATCCGCGCGTGGCGTTCGAGTCTTCCGGCCGCTATCAGACCGAGGTTTCCGAGATGAAGCTTGCCCTGCCGGGAGTCAGCCGGACTGTGAACATGGGCGACAACTGGAATATGTCCGCCGGTCCCTCGGCCTATTACACGCTCTATGACAAGGGGGAAAGCCGGCTTAACTTTTCCGGTGCGGAGGCTCTGGTTCGCGCCAAGGAGCGGGAGCTGGAATCCGCGCGCAGAAGCGTTCTCCTGTCGGCGCGCATGGCCTACTTCGATTTCATGCTGGCGCTTGAGCAGACCGTGCTTTTGTCGGACAGCCTGCGTCTCGCGCAGGACCAGTACGAGGATATCCGCCTGAAAGCCCGGGCTGGCGTAAGCAGCAGGCAGGATGAACTGCGGGCCCATCAGGAGGCCCTTTCCCGGCAGATTGAATTGCGGCAGGCCCGGGCCGGACTTTCAGAAAGCGTGCGCGCCCTGTCGTCCCTGTGTGGAAAATGGGATGGGCCGGATCCTTCGCTCGCGCTCGATTTGCGGGTGAAGGGGCGTGAGCCTCGCGGCGTGGAAGGGGCTTCCCTTTATCTTTCGGCCGACACAAGCCTGTCCGCCCTGGGGGAGATGAGGCTG
>CAYPTM010000011.1:0-19517 GCA_964413345.1 uncultured Elusimicrobiales bacterium | reverse complement strand
TGGAAGCTCGGTGTCGAAGGAGCGAGGGGGAAGGTGCTGGAATTTTACGGGGACGGCATCAGGAAGCTGACCGTGCCGGACCGCGCCTGCATCTGCAACATGTGCGCGGAACTGGGCGCCACGGCCGCCCTGTTCCCGTCCGACTCGGAAACGAAAAAATTCTTCTCCCAGCAGGGCCGCGAGGACAAGTGGCTCTCCCTGCAAAGCGACAAGGGCGCGGAATACTCCTCCGTCATAGAGGTGGAACTGGACCGGCTGGAGCCGATGGTGGCCCGCCCCCATTCCCCCGGCAACGTGTGCAAGGTGTCGGAAATAGAGGGGCTCAAGGTGTCGCAGGTCTGCGTCGGCTCATGCGGGAATTCCTCCTACTATGATCTGGCGTCGGTGGCCGCAGTGCTTGAGGGGAAGCGCGTGCATCCCTCGGTCTCGATGACCGTCACTCCCGCGTCGCGGCAGGTTCTCTCCATGATGGCGGACGGCGGGGCGCTCTCCGGCCTTATAAGCAGCGGCGCCAGGATGCTGGAATGCGCCTGCGGCCCCTGCGCGGGCCTTGGCCACGCTCCCACGCCCGGTTCCGTTTCGCTCCGAAGCTTCAACCGCAACTATCAGGGGATGTTCGGTACGCCCGACGCGAAAGCCTTCATCGCCAGCCCGCTGGTCTGCGCCGCGGCCGCCCTTTCCGGCGAGATTACCGACCCCAGAAAACTTGGCTCCTTTCCGAAGCCACGCGTTCCGAAGAGCTTCCCCGTGGACGACGCGATGATAATCGCCCCCGCGGACGAGGAAACCGCAGCTAAACTTCAGGTCAGGACCATACCGGAACTGCGCCCACTGCCAGAAACCTATCCGGTGACAGGCTCCCTGACCGGGCGCGCGCTGCTCAAACTGGGGGACAACTTCTCCGCCGACCAGATGGTGCAGCCCGCCGTGCGCTACTTCAGCGAGGAGAAAGGCGGCGAGGAATTCCTCAAGCGCATACTGAAAAACGCGAAACCGGACTTTTACGCCCAGCTCAAGGCCAATTACGGACAGTGGATTATCATGGCGGGTGACAATTTCGGGCTGGGCTCATCACGGGAGGACTTTTTCACAGCCCTCAACGCCGTGGGACTGCGGGCGGTGATAGCCAAATCCTTCTCCCGGCTTAGCCGAGGCAACATGATAAACTGCGGCATACTGCCCCTCACCTTCGCCGACCCGGAAGACTTCCGCCGCTGCGACGAGGGGGATACGCTCTCCCTCGGGGACATACTGAAGGGTCTGCGCGAGGGGTTCCCCCTCTCCGCCGACAATACCTCGAAAGGCTTCACCTTCGGGCTCAAGCACTCAATGTCCCCGCGCGAAATGGACATAGCGTGCGCCGGCGGCCTGCTCAAGAGGGCCAGGCAGGCCGGACAGAAATAAAATATATCGTCCGGACAATAAAAAACCCGCCCTTTAAGGGGCGGGTTTTTTGCTTCTTAATGTGTTCGGTTATTTCGTGACGGGAGCGGCCGGAGCGGCTGCGGGAGCGGCGGCTTCGGTCTTCTCTGCCTTAGCGGCTTTGGCGGCCTTGTGAGCTTTCTTGGCTTCTTTGCAGACGTCCTTGTTCTGCTCGCAGAAAGCCTTCATGTCCGCTTTGTGCTTCTTGCCGAGGTCCTTGAGGGCCTGGTCGTTCTCTTTCTTCTTGGCGGCGATGGTCTTCTTGTCGGCCTTGGCGTCCTTGAGGGCCTTTATGGCTTCCTTGTTCTGCTTCTCCAGGGCGACCTTCTCTTCCTTCTGCTGCTTCTTGAGGTCGGCCTTGGTCATGGCTGCGGCAGGGGCCGGCTGGGCCGGGGTGACCGCTGCTGCGGGCTGCTGGGGCTGCGCGGGCTGGGCCGCGGGGGTCTGCGCTATGACCGCGCCGGCGGCGAAGCTGACGGCGATAACTGCCATTACCAACTTTTTCATCTGTTCTCCTGTGGGTGGCTGGCGCGCGGCATGAGCCGCGCGCAGCTAAAGCCTTCACATCCATCCGCTTGCCCGGGGGTGACCCGGGCGCCAGATTGGCTTACGGGTAAATTCTAGCAAAATTGCTACAATGCAATCATGGGTAACAGAGCACCAGATTTAGCCGCGCTGCTGCGCGAAGCAGGCGTAGTGGGCGCGGGGGGAGCGGGTTTCCCCTCCCACATAAAGGCCGCCGCGAAAGCGGACATGGTCATCGTCAACGCCGCCGAGTGCGAACCGCTGCTCCACAAGGATGTGGAGATACTGGAGCATTTCACCGCGGAAGTGCTGGACGGCATAGAGCTCATGATGGCCGCCACCGGAGCACGGGAAGGCGTAATCGGCATCAAGAGAAAACACGCGTCCACGGTGAAAATGCTCGAGGCCGCCGCAAAGGGCCGCGAGGGCATACGCGTGCATCCGCTGGGGGACTTCTACCCCGCGGGCGACGAATACTGCCTGGTCTATGAAGTCACCGGCAAAACCATCCCGCCGGGCGGCATACCCATGAACGTCGGCGCGGTTGTCAACAACGTGGAGACCTTCCT
Source organism: uncultured Elusimicrobiales bacterium (assembly GCA_964413345.1). Taxonomy (GTDB): domain Bacteria; phylum Elusimicrobiota; class Elusimicrobia; order Elusimicrobiales; family Elusimicrobiaceae; genus CAYPTM01. Next base: position 17,001 of record CAYPTM010000011.1, on the reverse strand, counting down.
CAACATCTCCCGCGCGCGCACCGCGCCGGTCACCCACACTTTCGTCACGGTCTGCGGGGCCGTCAAAAAGCCCGCCACCTACCTGCTGCCGGTCGGCATGACATTCGCCGAGGCCATAGCGCTCTCCGGCGGACCTACGGTGCAGGACCCGGCCGCCATAGACGGCGGCCCGATGATGGGAAAGGTGACAACCGATTTCACCCAGCCGCTGACCAAGACCAGCTCCGGCATCATAGTGCTGCCTAAAACCCATCCCCTCATAATCGCCAAGGCCGCCGGACGGCCCGCCTACTCAAAAACGGGACGCTCCGCCTGCGACCAGTGCTCGATGTGCACCATGCTCTGCCCGCGCAACCTCCTGGGCTACGCCGTGGAACCGCACAAGGTGATGCGCAACCTGCTGTTTACCGGAAGGAACGGCGCGCTGCACAGCGAGAGCGCGCTCCTCTGCTGCGAGTGCTCCCTCTGCAGCCTTTATTCCTGCCCCGAAGGGCTGGACCCGCGCAACACCTGCGTCTCGGCAAAGGCCGACCTGCGCGCGGCCAACGTCACTCTGAAAAACTCATCCATAGCCAAACGCCCTTCCTTCGGCCCGCACCCCATGCGGGATTTCCGCAAGGTGCCGGTCAACCGGCTGGTGGCGAAACTTGGCCTGCTGCCTTATAAAAAGGAAGCCCCGCTGACGGAAACGTCATACGTTCCGGCGCGGGTCAGGATAATGCTCTCCCAGCACCTGGGCGCGCCCTGCGCGCCGGTGGTGTCCGTGGGGCAGAAAGTGGCTTTCGGCGCGAAGGTGGGCGAAGCGCCGGCCGGGCAGCTCGGCGCGCCGGTGCACGCCAGCATGGCCGGCACAGTGTCCGCGGTCACCAACCGCTACGTGGAGATAGAAGCATGACCATCAATAACGCTATAGGCGGAGTGGAACTCAACAGCCTCGCCAGAGGCTTCGACGTGACGGACACCATGCTGAAGACGTCGCAGGTGGAACTGCTGCTGGCCCGCACGGTATGCCCCGGCAAATACGTGGCGCTGGTAAGCGGCAGCGTGGCGGACGTCACCTCCGCAGTGGAGGCGGGCGCGAACAGGGCCGCCCACTCCCTTGTCGACCATTTCGTCATACCCAACATACATCCGGACATCTTCCCGGCCATAGCCGGCCTCGGCCCCGTCGACGCGCTGGAAGCGCTCGGCATCGTGGAGACATTCTCCGTGGCCTCACTCATAGAAGCCGCCGACACCGCCATCAAGACAGCCGACGTCCGCTTCGTGGAAATTCGCCTCGCAATGGCGCTGGGCGGAAAGGCTTTCGTTTCTTTCACCGGTGAAATAGCCGCCGTGGAGTCAGCCGCGGCGGCCGCCGCGGCCGAAGCGGGGAAAAAAGGCCTGCTGGTGGAAAAAGTTGTCATAGCCAGGCCCCGGCAGGAACTTCTGCGGGAAATGCTCTAGGCCGCCGTGCTGCGGCTGCTAAAGCTGGTCCTGATAGCCGTCGCCGCCTTCCTGCTCCTGAAGGAATTCGCGGGAGAGACGGTTTACATAGCCACCGGCTCGATGGAAACCACGCTGCCGACAGGCTCCAGATTCTTTCTGGACAAACTGGTCTACCGCTTCCGCGAGCCGCGCAGGGGAGAGATAGTGTCCTTCTCCTCTCCCGTGGGCGGCCCCAACGCGGTGAAGCGCATAATAGCTGTTGGCGGTGACAGGGTGGAACTGAAGGACAAAAAGGTTTACCTGAACGGCAAGCCGCTTTATGAACCGTACGTGCAGTACACCCGCCCGAATGAAAAACTGGCCGGGGACACCATGCCGGAGACAGAAGTGCCCGCCGGCATGTATTTCGTGATGGGGGACAACAGGGACACTTCATTCGACAGCGCTACCTGGCGCGACCCGAAGACCGGGGAGCGCATCATATTCCTGAAGCGCGGGATGATAGAAGGCAAAATAAGAGGAGCATACAGAAAATGGGAATAGGCACCGCCCCCGACTTTACCGCCCTTGCCAGGGAACTGTCCGCGCTGAACACCGAATGCGGAAAGCTGAAGGAAGCCGCCATGGCGCTGGCCGACCGCGCCGCGCCCATAATCAAGCAGAGCAAGCGCAACATACCGGTGCGGGACACGGCCTTCGAAGAAGAATTCCGGGCCTTCATCGTCTCAGTAGCCAACTTCACCAACCAGTCAGGCGATTTCTGGAAAACGCGCATGTCCTTCATCCGCCTGCCGGACGGAGTGGAACTGACCTCCGTCAACCGCATGGGGGCGATAGCCCTGCTCGCTCACGCGCGGCAGACGCACAATGACATCGCCGCCTTCTGCTCCTCCGCGGCATATCTGCACACGGACGGCAGGGAACTGCCCATGCGCCTCAACTGGTTCGCCCTTGAAACCGCGTGCTCCGACATGGAAAAACTTTCCTCGAAAATAGCCCTGCTGGTAAGGGAGCTTTCAAAACAGATCAAGGATTCGTGAGTCCGGCGAGATTAAGGGGGGATATGAAAAGAATCGCTTTGCCCGCCGTACTGCTGTTAGCCTCCTGCGCCGCATCGGCCCAGGAGATGGAAGCCGTTTCCACCACCACGCTGAACGCCTTCACGCAGGCCGCCGCCGAGATGGCGGGCAACATCTCCGCGCGAGCCGCGGACAAGAAGCTTTCCCCGCTGAAAGCCGACAAGGCCTTCCAGAAAGCGGCGACGGAACTTATAAAGCGCTATCTGGGGGAAGACATCTCGTTCTCACTGCTGCCGATGAAATACCCGGAGCAGGCCATAAAACTGTTCAGCGGAGAGATAGCTGTCGCGCCCTCCATGCCGGACGCCTACGCTTACAGGGCGCAGGCCTACGGCAAACTCTCGCGCCATGCGGAAGCCCTCGCGGATTACGACAAGGCCCTTGAAATTGACCCCGCCCACGCCAACGGCCGCAGCAGGAAAATGCGCGGGACGATGAATATGTACCTGGGCCGCACGGACGACGCCATTGACGATTTCACCAAGGCAATAGACCTCGCCCCGGACAACAGCTTCATATACCTTGAGCGGGCAAAAGCCTATATCGCAAAGCAGGATTTCGACAGCGCCGCCACCGACATGAGTTCCTTTTTCAGACTGGCGGACGATGAGTCCATGCAGAACGCCTCGGCCGGCCCGGAATGCTCGGCACTCACCGCGCAGAATTATGAAATACCCGGCTGCGCCTCATCGGACACGGATTCCCCCGCTCCGCAGCCCGCGCCGCCGCCCCAGCCCAAACAACCGGAAAAAGACCGAAAACCTAAAATCTGACACCCCCTCTGCCGCATAATGAAAACAGGCCCCGCTTTACCAGCGGGGCCTGAATTACTTCCAACTGGGAATGCAGTCAGAACTTCTCGTCAAGCGGAAGGTAAACATTATCCCCTATCTCCTCAAGCAGGAATTTAACAAACTCGTCTTTCTCCACGCTGAACTCATATAACGGGAAACCGAATCCTCCTCCGGTAAATCTATGATCACCGAAGTCGTCATATCGATTGATTTCTTTGAGAACAACAGCGCAGTTCTTCAGCTTTACTGTATACTCCACCATATCGCCATAGGTGAATACCTGCCCCTTGTCCTTGCGAATCAGAACCACTGTCGGGGTATACGGCACGGTCTTGCCGTACTTGCGGGCATCTTCATAACATCTGTCAACAAAAAGGGCCTCCACACGATAGACCGTTCCCGTTTAAACAAGCGCCACTGTAATATTGGCATCGTTATCGTGCCCGGATAATGCCATGTCATCAATTCCGTCACCATTGAAATCGCCTTTTACGGCATATGGCAACGAAACGGAAGAATACGGGTAGTGTGCAATCCTTTTGAGAGGATAATCGCCCTGCTTCCACGCGACAAAGCCGGGGGCATATTCATACAGCGCCTTCTGCATGGCGGCCGACAGGCTTAAGTTCCTGTCATATTCCGCTTTCCACTCCGAAGCCGACCTTGCCGGCTTGACCGCCGCCTTGGACGAACGCCCGACACCTCTGGCAGCAGTATCCCCGCCATACGCCGTTACGCAAGCCAGCAGAAAAACTGCCGCCGAAATAGCAAAGCTGCCTCTGCCCATACAGGGAAAACGCAGCATTGCTTTTGCCACATCTAAAACTCCGGTATGTTCCATAATCCCCCCGCTCCGCATATTAAAGCACAATATAAGTGATTCATTACAGCCGGAGGGCCGCAAGGCGGGAACATGACAACGCCATATTATTGTTTTCAGGTTTATTTGTTTGAATGGGGACAGTAGAAGTTACCCACTACACCGGATTTAACGTTTACGGACTGCCGCCCCAACCCAAACAGCCGGAAAAAGACCGAAAACCTAAAATCTGACACTCCCTCTGCCGCATAGCCTTTATCCCCGGCGAGGCACCCGCTCATTCACCCACACAGTAAAACGGCGATTCCGTGTATTTCATGTCCAGTTCCGCCAACATGGCCTGGTCGCGCTGGCTCGGCATTCCTGTCGAATACGCATGGCAGCGCGGTGTTAAGCAGGGGGAAATATCTTTTTCCCGTCGACAAATTGAGGCCGCTTCTGTTTCCCGTCGGGCGCATATGATATTATGTGTTTGCGATGATTAATTGTTTTTCCCGTCAGGCCTCACGTTTTTATGCCTTAGCGACGCGCGCTCTCTCCCTAGTACTGCTGCTGTCCGCTTGTCCCGGGTTTGCCTCTGCCGGACAGGCAAAAGCCGTAAAAGCGCCCCAAATATCAGTCTCTTCCACTCCCGTAATGGCTGCACAGCCGCCGGTGTCGGCGGTCACCGCCGTGACCGAGGCTGCCGTGCGCGGCGGCGTACTTGCCTGCGCGCGACGCATCGAGCAGGTAATGAAGTTCCTCACCGCGGGAACAGCCAATGGCGCGATTCTCTCCCTGGCGCCAGAGCAGCCGGACCAGAATGTTTTCTCCGTTTCTCTTGAGGTGGCGCGGTCAACCGGCGCCCCGGCTTATGTAACCGCCTCATTTTTCCCTAATGCGGATGGCGGCTGCAGCGCAGTGTATGATTCCGTGGAGTATTCCACCCATAGCTGCGTCGCAACGCAAAAGATTTATCTGCCGGCCGCAAAGCCCCTCCCGGTAATCATGAAGGATATCGGGATTCTTGAAGCCGGTACGGTAAAGGTGTTCTTCGTACCCGTGAATAACGGATGCGCCGTAGTAAAGAAGGAAGTAGTTAATTAGTATCCCCAAGTGTCCATCTGAAGTCTCACTCCCGCCTTACAGACGTGGATTCTGACTCCAACAGAACAGATACGCAACAAGCATCAGCTAGGGGTGATGCGGATTGCGCTTTGTTTCGCCTCAAGATTCGCGGCTGTGCCACCATGCGGGAATTTCAGGCGGATGCCGGGCCCCCTGCATTACACATCATAAGATTAATCAACATGGAGAATAAAATGCAAAGGAAAATTATGCTCTCGGGAAAGGCGCGCCGGCCGTTCGCACTCGCCGCGGCGGTTGCCTTGTTCCTGTCAGTTAATCCCATCGCGGCAAGGGCCGCAGCCAGCGCTATAACCGGCTACACCGTTAGCGGCACGCAGACCACGAACGGTACTATCGCATCTGACGGCACAACAACCATCATGGTAAATCAGGCCGCCGGCGGCGGCAGCCTGCTGGTTACGGATAACGTAACCACATTTTTGTCAGGCAACAGCAGCCTGACCTCGCTTGCCAGCAACCAGACCTCGGTTACTGGCGCAAGCGGTCTTTCCGTCAGCAACAGCCTGAACGTCTCTGGCGCCAGCACACTGAACGGTCTTTCCGTCGGCAGCACCCTGAACGTTACGGGCGCCAGCACTCTGAGCGCTCTTTCCGTCGGCAGCACCCTGAATGTTTCAGGCGCCAGCACATTGAGCGGTCTCAACAACAGCGGCGACGGCATCACCAACGCCGGCGCGGTGTCAGGCGTGACGACTCTCAGCGCGAGCGGCCTCGCCTCACTTAACGGCGGCATCAACGTTAACAGCTCCGCTTTTACTGTCGCCACCAACGGCAACACCGGTGTCGGCGGCACTCTGAATGTGTCCGGCGCGACCACGCTTGCCGACAATCTGACGGCCAACGGCGCGGTCAACAGCATCGGCATCGCCGGCTCAGTCAACTCCCTGACCGGCATGACCAACAGCATTTCCGCCAGCAACACCAACACCATGTCCGCCACGGTCAGCAATACACTGACGTCGGCGCTTAACGTCATAGGCAACGGCAGCACCTATGGCAACTCCACCGACGCCATCAGCGTCGCGGGCGGCACCGGCGTGAATATCAAGGGCTCCAACTTCAACGTCAACACGGACAGCACCCTCGCCACCGCCAATACCATCGGCAGCACCAATGCCGGGACCACGGTGAACGAATATGCGGGCAACACCGCCCTTTCGCTCGCCCAGAACAACGCGTCCCTCAACACGGTAAACAGCCTAGGCACCGCGAACGGCATGGTAGCCAGCGCGAACAACACCGTACTGAGCGGCGGCTTGACCGGCGCCACCAAACTGACGCTGGACGATGGCGGCGCTACATTCAGCCGCAATGGCGCACCTGTCAAGGTGACCGGCGTCGCCGACGGCGTGGGCGCCTATGACGCAGTCAACGTGCGCCAGCTCCACCAGGCCTTCTCCGGCATAGCCAGCGTGGCCGCGATGGCCGCAATCCCCGCGCCCCAGGGAGAGAACCGCTTCTCCATAGGCATGGGCTACGGCAACTTCCGCGGAGAGAACGCGATGGCCACGGGCCTCAAGGGCCGAGTCACGGATAACATCACAGTATCCGCCGGGCTTGGTTACGGCACCACGGACAGCACCGTTACCTCTAACGCCGGCTTTTCGTTCAGCTGGTAGTCTGAATAAACTTCAAGGAGACACTTAACATATGCGTAAACTTTTGCTGGCAGTATTGCTTTGCTCCTGCTCCGCAGCCGTACAGGCGGAGGATTTCACCCGGCGCAGCGGCTTCGGCCTGAGCGGCGGCACCGACCTGTCGTTCAAAGGCAATTCCGATTCGGACCTTTCCTGGGGCTTTTGGGCTAAAACAGGCCTTAGCAAGCGCTGGACAGTGGGGTTTTCCTATGAAAACCTGCATTTCAACGGCTCCGAGCTGCGCGTTCAACCGCAGTTGGTGAATGTGCTTTACCAGCTTGATCCGAAGTCCCTCTGGAATCCGAACCTGCATGCCGGCGCCGGTCTGGCGACGGTTTCAGACTCAGGCAACCGGGCGGCCCTCGGCCTCAACGCCGGCATTGCCTTCGAGATCGTCAACACCGACCACACCACATGGGGTCTGAGCGCGGATTATTACTGGGCCGGCGGGAAAACCGGCGGCACGGCCGACGCATACCAGCTGGCCGGGCTTTCGCTCAAGATCGGCTTCTGGCCTGTCGCTATCCCACTCATAGGGCATGAGCAGGCTGCAGCTAAAACGGCTGAAGCTAAAGTTGAAGCGCCGGCAGCTGTACAGGCCGCACCAGTCGCCAAGCCCTGACTGTTGTAAGCGTTTAAACCTGTGTTTGCCCGCCTGGCCCAAAGCCGGGCGGGTTTTTAATCGCCCGGCGCACCCGCAGTCTTCCGTTGCTTCCATGAATCCGGGCAGGCCTGCCATTATATTGACCAGGGATAAAGCGCTAAAAACCGGCCAGAGCCTGTTCAAGACCTCGCCTGCGCGGCAAAAATGACGCTTTGGACGTTCGAAGATGGCCCCATGTTCTTATAAGTACCACACTTATTGCCTGATTGTTTAAGGAATGCCCTGCGGGATGATTACGTGAGGCTGGCAAATACCGGAAAACCTTTTAAAACCCCGGGTTGACCACGCCATATTGTTGCTTTGAAGTTTATTTGTTTATAATGGGGACAGCAGAAGTTACCCACTACACCGGATTTAACGTTTACGGACTGGCCGCCCCATCTTGCCGGACGACCCCTCCGCGGAGGTATTCATGAAAATAAGCAAACTGGCGCAGAGCCTGGCCGACTCCCCCACGCTAAAGCTTAACGCCAAGGCCAATCAGCTCAAGGCCGAGGGGAAAGCGGTAATCCATCTTGGAGGCGGCGAGCCGGAGTCCCCCGCCCCTGAAACGGCCATAAAGGCCGGCACGGAAAAACTGCGCGGCGGAAAAGTAAAATACACCCCGGTCGGCGGCACGGCGGACATGAAAAAGGCCGTCATAGCCTACACGGAGCGCTGCTACGGAAAGAAAGTCGGCCCGGAAAACGTCCTTGTTTCCGGCGGCGCGAAGCAGGCTCTCTACAACTTCTTCCTTTCCGTTATAGAGCCTGGCGATGAGATAATCTACCCCGCCCCCTACTGGGTCAGCTACCCCGAGATGGTAAAGCTCTGCGGCGGCGTGCCTGTTGCGGTCCCCCCCCGGCCCGGCACTTTCGAAGCGGACCTGTCCGCAATCGAAAAAGCCATAACGCCAAAAACGCAGGCCATCATCCTGAACAGCCCCAACAACCCCTCCGGCACGGTATACCCGGAAGAAGTTGTCCGCGGCGCGGTGGAACTGTGCGAGCGCAAGGGCATCTATCTGGTGATGGACGACATCTACCACCAGCTTGTTTTCGGAGGGGAGAAAACCTCCTCCTGCTACAAATTCAGCAAAAATAACGACAACATCGTGGTTATCAACGGTGTTTCCAAGCTCTACGGCATGACCGGCTTCCGCATCGGCTGGGCAATAGCGAACAAGGAGCTTATAGCCGTCATGAACAAGATGCAGGGACAGACAACCTCCTGCCCGTCAGACCTGTCGCAGGCGGCCTGCGCCGCCGCGCTGAACGGCCCGCAGGACTGCGTGACTGACCTGGTCAAATCCCTTGAGCACGGGCGCAAGCTGCTGCTGGACGGGCTGAAGCCCCTTTCAAAGCTCAAAGTTTCCCCCCCGCGCGGCACGTTCTACTGCCTCGCAGATTTCAGCGCCTACAATAAGGATTCGGGCGCGCTGTGCCAGTTCCTGCTTGAAAAGGCGCTTGTCGTCACGGTGCCTGGCAGGGAATTCGGCATGGAAGGGCACCTCCGCATCAGCTACTGCGGCAAGCCCGAGGATATAGCCGAAGGCGCGCGCCGCATAGTATGGGCGCTGGAGCCTTCATCGCCCAGGGAAATAACCATAGGCGGACAAAAATACGAGAGGAACTGGTAAATGGACAACTCACCCGCATTCAAACTGGCAGGACAGCACAAAAGCGATTACGGCATAGACAAGAACGGCTTCACCGGCACAGGCGCGCAGTACTGGAACCTGTCCACCCCCGCGCTGTACGAGGAATCGGTCTTCCGCGGCGAGGCGGTGATAGCGGAAAACGGTCCCCTTCTGGCCATGACCGGCAAACACACCGGCCGTTCCCCGAAAGACCGCGTGTTCGTGAAGGAAGCCTCCAGCGAAACCAAAATCTGGTGGGGCGGCGGCAACCTCGGCACCGAAGAGGCCGTGTTCGACCGCCTTCTGGCGCGCGCCCAGGCTTACATGAAGAACCGCGACCTGTTCGTCCGCGACGCCTATGTGGGCGCCGACCCGGCCTCCCGCCTGAAAATCCGGGTGATAAACGAGCTGGCCTGGCACAATCTTTTCGCCAAGACCATGTTCATAGAGCCCCCGCAGTCGGAGCTGAAAGCCTACGTGCCGGAGTTCACGGTCGTGGCCCTGCCGAAGCTGCACGCCGACCCGAAAACCGACGGCACCCGCTCCGAAACCGTCATAGCGATACACTTTGCCAAAAAGATGGTCATCATCATGGGCACCGCCTACGCGGGCGAGATGAAAAAATCCATCTTCACGGTGATGAACTACCTGCTGCCGCTCAAGGGCATTCTTTCCATGCACTGCTCGGCCAACATCGGCCCGGACAAGGACAGCGCCCTCTTCTTCGGCCTCTCCGGCACGGGCAAGACCAGCCTCTCTGCCGACCCCAAGCGCGGCCTGATAGGCGACGACGAGCACGGCTGGAACGACCAGGGCGTGTTCAATTTCGAGGGCGGCTGTTACGCCAAGGTCATAAACCTTTCCCACTCAGCCGAGCCGCAGATTTACGCCTGCACCCGCCGCTTCGGCACCGTGCTGGAAAACGTCCCCTGCGACCCATTCACCGGCAAACTGGACCTCAACGATGACTCCCTCACGCCCAACACGCGCGCGGGCTATCCGCTTGAATTCATAGAAAACGCCGTGCCCGACAAGAAGGGCGGCCACCCGAAGAACATCGTCATGCTCACCTGCGACGCCTTCGGCGTCATGCCCCCGCTGGCCCGCCTCTCGCCCGACCAGGCGCTTTACCACTTCATCTCCGGCTACACCGCCAAGGTGTCCGGCACGGAAGTGGGCCTGAAAGAGCCGGAAGCGACCTTCAGCACCTGTTTCGGCGCGCCGTTCATGGTGCACCACCCGTCAGTTTACGCCGAGCTGCTCAAGAAAAAGATGGTGCAGCACGGAGCGAAATGCTGGCTGGTCAACACCGGCTGGATAGGCGGCCCCTACGGAGTGGGCAAGCGCATCAGCATAGCCTACACCCGGGCCATGCTCACAGCGGCGCTTGAGGGCAGGCTGGATAATGTACAATATAAGAAGGATCCGGTATTCGGGTTTGACGTGCCGGTCACCTGCCCCGGAGTGCCGGATGGTATTTTGGCGCCGTCCGATTCATGGAAAGACAAGGCCGCCCACGCAGCGAAATACAAGGAACTGGGCGCCCTGTTTGCCAGGAACTTCGAAAAATTTAAAGACGGCTGTTCAAAAGAAATTATCGCGGCGGGTCCCGCCGCCTGACAGGGCCTAGTGCCCGTCAACTTAACGGAGGATAGTTAGATGGCAAAAGCAAACGCAGCATTCATGAAACCCCTTCAGCCCAGCGAAGCCCTTGCGGCCGTTGTCGGCAGCAAGCCGCTGGCGAGGACCGAAGTCGTAAAGAAACTTTGGGACTACATCAAGAAGAACAACCTTCAGGACAAGGCCAACAAGCGGATGATCAACTCCGATGAAGCCCTCGCGAAGATATTCGACAACAAGAAGCAGATAAGCATGTTCGAGATGAATAAGCTCATCGCCAAGCACCTCAAATAATCCCGGAACACTTTGACCAAGTGCTTAAGCCGGCCCCGAAAGGGGCCGGCTTTCTTATTGCCGGGCAGTCGTCCCGCGCTTTCGCCGCGGACATCTTTGTTTATATATATATTTTGTTATAATCATGTTGGCGCGAGGCTTCCGCCGACAACTTTACCATCCTAGAAACAACGGAGAGTAGATGAAGCAGATAAAGACCGCCCAAGAGGCGATAGCCGCCATAAAAGACGGCGATTCCATCATGGCAGGTGGCTTCATGTGCTGCGGGCAGGCGTATACGCTCGTGGACGCCATCCTTGAGAAGGGGCTGAAGAACCTTACACTCATAACCAACGACGCGGGCCTGCCCGGCAAGGGCGCGGCAAAGCTCATAGAACAGAAGCGCGTCGGCAAGCTTATAGCCTCGCACATCGGCCTCAACCCGGAAGCCGGCAAGCAGATGAACTCCGGCGAGATGAAGGTGGAGCTGGTGCCGCAGGGCACGCTGGCGGAGCGCATACGCGCGGCCGGCGCCGGCCTGGGCGGAGTGCTGACCCCCACCGGCCTCGGCACGGCCGTTGAGGAAGGCAAGCAGAAAGTGACCGTGGACGGCCGCGAATTCCTGCTGGAGAAACCCCTTGCGGCGGATTACGCCCTAATAAAGGCGCACACGGCGGACAAATACGGCAACGCCTTCATAGCGAAAGCCGAGAAAAATTTCAACATCGTCATGGCGCTGGCCGCCCGGACGGTGATAGTGGAGGCCGAGCATATCGTGGAGCCCGGCCAGCTGGACCCGGACCGTGTGACCGTGCCGGGCGCTCTTGTGCATGTCATCGTGGAGGCAAAGAAATGAGCGACAACAAGATAAGCAAACGCGACCGTATAGCCATGCGCATAGCGCGCGAACTGCCCCACGGCGGCCTGGTCAACCTCGGCATAGGCATGCCCACGCTGGTGGCCAACTACCTGCCCAAGGACAGCGGCATACTTCTTCACAGCGAAAACGGCTACATAGGCCTCGGCCCCGACGCCCCCGCCGGACAGGAAGACTGCAGCATCGTCAACGCGGGCGGCAAGCCGATGACCATAGTCCCCGGCGCGAGCTTCTTCGACTCCGCCATGTCCTTCTCCATAATACGCGGCGGGCACCTGGACGCCACCGTCCTGGGCGCGCTCGAAGTGGACGAGGAAGGCAACCTGGCCAACTACATGATACCCGGCAAGATGGTGCCCGGCATGGGAGGCGCGATGGACCTGGTGGTCGGCGCGCGCATAGTCATAGTGGCCATGGAGCACGTCAGCAAGGACGGCAAGCCCAAGATACTGCGCAAATGCTCCCTGCCGCTCACGGCGCGCAAGGAAGTGGACGTCATCGTGACCGACATGGCCCTCATCCGCGTGACCCACAAGGGTCTGGAACTGGCGGAAGTGGCCGAAGGCGTTACGCCGGAGCAGGTAATCGCCGCCACTGAAGCGCGGCTGGAAGTGCGGGCGGACCTGAAGACTTTCTAGGCAAACAAGGAGGCGGCATGGACAACAAGGTAATACTAACCTGCGCCATCACAGGCGCGGAAACCACTAGGGAGCACAACCCCAACCTGCCCATGACGGCGCAGGAGATAGCCGACGCCGCGGCCGACGCGGCAAAGGCGGGCGCGGCCATACTGCACCTGCACGTCCGCGACGACAAGGGCAATCCCACGCAGGACGTCAACGTGTTCAAGGCCGCCATATCGCTCATCCGCAAGAAAACGGACATGGTGATAGAGGTGACCACCGGCGGAGCGGTGGGCATGACGCCGCAGGAGCGCCTCGCCCCGGTCACGCTTGAGCCGGAAATGGCGTCGCTCGACTGTGGAACGGTCAATTTCGGCAACGACTACATCATCAACACGCTGCCGGTGATGCGCGAATTCGCGGCGGAGTTCCGCAAGCGCGGGGTGCGCCCCACGCTGGAATGCTTCGACCTGTCGCACATCTACGCCTCGCACGTCCTCATCAAGGAAGGGTTGGTGGAGCCGCCGTTCCATTACGGCCTGGTCATGAACGTGCCGGGCGGCGTCCGCTATGAGACCGACGTGCTGGACCTCTTCGTGCGCAAGCTGCCGCAGGGCGCGCACTGGACCGTGATGGGGATAGGCAGGTCGTCCCTGCCGGCGGTGTACGGCGCGCTGGCGATGGGCGGCAACATAAGAGTGGGCTTTGAAGACAACGTTTACTACAGCAAGGGCAGGCTGGCGACAAGCAACGCCGAACTGGTGGAGCGCGCCGCCCGCATCAGCAGGGAAGCCGGGCTCGAGCCCGCCTCACCCGGCGATGTGAGAAAGTTGCTCAAATTAAGGGAGGAATAAACGAAATGGCAAAGATAGCATCCAAACCCGGAAATCCGTTCGGCGCGCACCGCGTCATAGAGCCCGCGGGGGTCCTGCCCCAGCCGGCCCTCAAGGTCGACAACAACATGGACACCATCTACGACAACGAAATCCTCGTCGCCGTGGACACCCTTAACGTGGACTCCGCCAGCTTCACCCAGATAAAGAAGGCCTGCGGCGGGGAACCCGAGAAAATAAAGGCCATGATGCTCGACATCATCGCCAAGCGCGGCAAGCACCAGAACCCGGTGACCGGCTCCGGCGGCATGTTCATCGGCACCGTCGAACAGATAGGCCCCAAGCTGGAAGGAAAGATTCCCCTCAAGGTGGGCGACAAAATCGCCAGCCTCGTCTCCCTTTCGCTCACGCCCCTGCGCATAGACGAGTTCGTGGAAGTGCGCACCAACGTGGACCAGGTCCGCATCAAGGGCAAGGCCATACTTTTTGAAAGCGGCATCTACGCCAAGCTGCCGGACGACATGCCCGCCAGCCTTGCGCTCGCGGTCCTCGACGTGGCCGGCGCGCCCCCCCAGACGGCCCGCCTCGTAAAGCCGTGTGACACCGTCGTCATCATCGGCGCGGCCGGCAAGTCCGGCGTGCTGTGCTCCTACGTGGCCAAGAAACGCGCCGGGGAACACGGCAAGGTCATCGGCATAACCAGCTCCGACAAGGGCCTGGCCGACCTCAAGGAATTCGGCTTCTGCGACGTCAACCTCAAGCTCAGCGCCACGGACGCGCTCTCCTGCTACGAGGCCATATCTAAGGAAACCAACGGCCGCCTGGCCGACGTGGTCATCAACTGCGTCAACGTGCCCGACACCGAGATGGCCTCCGTCATGATGACCCGCGACGAGGGCATAGTCTATTTCTTCACCATGGCCACCTCCTTCACCAAGGCCGCCCTGGGCGCGGAAGGAATCGGCAAGGACGTCAACATGATCATCGGCAACGGCTACGCCAAGAACCACGCCGAGTTCACCATCAACGTCCTGCGCGAGAGCAAGCGCATCCGCGAGATATACGAAAAGAAGTACGCCCGCTAAGGGAGGCAATCATGGAGTACAAAAAGGTGGACTACAAGCGCATCCCCCTCTTCGCCAACGTTAGCGAAAAGGACTGGAACGACTGGCACTGGCAGATGCGCAACGACATCAAGGACGTGGAGACGCTGGAAAAGGTCATACCCCTGTCCGAGGATGACAAGACCAACCTGCGCAAGTGCCTCAAGAAGTTCCGCATGGCGATAACGCCGTATTACGCCGCGCTGATGAGCTCCACTGACAGGAAATGCCCCGTCAGGATGCAGGCCGTGCCCGTGCTGGACGAACTGCGGGACGATCCCTCCGACCTCGACGACCCGCTTCACGAGGACGTGGACTCGCCCGTGCCCGGCCTGACGCACCGCTATCCGGACCGGGTACTGCTGCTGGTGACCAACATCTGCTCCATGAACTGCCGCCACTGCACGCGCCGCCGGCTGGTCGGCTTCGAGGACTGCCACATGTCCGAAGCCAACGTGCAGAAGGCCATAGATTACATCGCCAAGACCAAAACCGTGCGCGACGTACTCATCTCCGGCGGGGACCCGCTGATACTTGAAGACGATCATCTGGAAAGCATCATCAAGCGCCTGCGAGCCATCCCCCACGTGGAAATAATACGCCTGGGCTCGCGCACGCCGGTGGTCATGCCCATGAGGATAACCGACTCCCTCGTGAACATGCTCAAGAAATACCACCCGATATACGTAAACACGCACTACAACCATCCCAAGGAGCTGACGCAGGAGGCCAGGCAGGCCTGCTCAAGGCTGGCGGACGCCGGCATACCGCTCGGCAACCAGAGCGTTCTGCTGCGCGGCGTCAACGACAGCGCGCCGGTGATGAAGAAGCTGGTGCACGAGCTCCTGAAGACGCGCGTGAAGCCGTATTACATCTACCAGTGCGACCTGTCCAAGGGCATAGCGCACTTCCGCACCTCCGTGGCGCGCGGGCTGGAAATAATAGAGAGCCTGCGCGGCCACACCACCGGAATGGCCGTCCCCACCTACGTCGTGGACGCCCCCGGCGGAGGAGGCAAGATACCGGTCATGCCGCAGTATCTTATAGCCATGTCGGACAAGCGCGCGGTCCTGCGCAACTACGAGGGTGTCATCACCACCTACACCCAGCCGGACCTGCCGCCCTCGCCGGAGTGCACCTGCGAGATATGCACCGACCCGCGCTATAAGACGAAAGAAGGAGTGGCGGGCCTGCTCAACGGAACGCAACTTGTGCTTGAGCCGAAGGAAATGGCGCGGCACAAGCGCAAGGCCTGACAGTATAAGACAAGGATTGAAACAGCCGGCGGGTCCATGGCCCGCCGGTTTTTTGTCCGCGCCACGACCGGTAGAAGCAGATTTGGTATCCTTAAATCATCATGAGCGCAAACACCGCCAAAGACACAATGAAAACTGCATGGGAGGCCCTGCGCCGGCAGACAGGATGGACGGCTGTCCTGTCCGGCGCCATGCTCGCCGCCCTTGCCGCATGGACGCTGTGGCTGCGGGACCTGGGGCCGTCCTCCATGACGGGAGTTTCAATTGGGGGAGGAGCCCTGCTATACGGCCTGCCGGGAGACGGCCTTTTCGGCTTCATGCCGCTGGCGGAAATAATACAAGGCCTCATAGATTCCACAATCGGCTGGCTGCCCCGCATCATGGTCCCGCTGATGACAGCCATACTGGTTATTGCCGGGGCGACGGCAACCGAACGACCCGCAAGGCCGATAGCGCTGGTTGTACTCGCCGCCGCCATATTCTGGCTTCCATATACAGCCCTTGTTTCCACATACGATACGGAGCAGTTTCTTTACGGCTCCACCATACTGCTTTTTGCGCTGGCACTGGCGGACGAGGCGGGAACCGCGAAAAGCCGTTGGAGGATAGGGACCGCATTCGCTCTTTGCATTTGCGTGCGTTCCCCCATGCTGCCCTTTCTCCCCCTCCTTCTGCTATGGCGGCTGACATGGAGCGGCGGCTGGCGCAAGCCTGGCATTTTCCTGAAGGAAGAGGCACTGCCGATGCTTGGACCGGCGGCGGCTGTATTATGCCTGTGGTCAGGCGTCTCGCTTGCCACAACAGGAAGGCTATCCCCTCCCGAAGGCATGCGCGCGGCGTCTAACGTGATAAGCGGGGCGATGGGGTTTGTCGGCACTATTGAGGGGGACTACAGAGACCTTGCCGGTATATCCTACACCGACAATCCGTACATGTGGGCTTTAGAACACATACTGCAAAATCCTTTGCCCTACCTCCGCGCTATTCCATTACGGGCGCTGGTGGCATTCAATGTCGCGCCAGTGACTAGTTGCATGGCCATCGCCGGCATGGTACTGTTCCGCTCCATGCCTTTTTACCGGGCAGCGGGATTCATAACTTTATACTTTCTGTGTGTCCACTGCGCCATGTCGGTGGAAGGGCGGTATTTTTCGGCGCTTCTCCCCCTAATCTCGGCAACCGCATTGGCGACGGTTTTTCGGCTGTCCGGCATGATTGCGTAACTCAAACCGGCCCCCCCCCCCGCGC
>CAYPTM010000010.1:0-20279 GCA_964413345.1 uncultured Elusimicrobiales bacterium | reverse complement strand
CCCTGAGGGGGGCGTCCATCTCGCGCGACATAGCGGAGCTCTCCTACAAATTGACAAAGCAGAACGAGGCGATGACCGCCCTCACCAACTACTACAACCTGCTTACTGACCAGAAACTGCTGGACGTCGCCCGCCGAGACCTGACGGACCAGGAGGCGCAGTATAACCTCTCGCAGAACCTGTACAAGGACGGCCTGCAGAGCCTGACCGACCTGCTCCAGAGCGAGACCAACTGGCGCGCCAGCCAGATGCGCCTTACCTCGGCGGAGGCCACCTACCAGCAGCAGCTGCTGACATTCAACACGCAGATAAACCGGGAGCCGTTCGCCCCGGTGGAGGTGACTGACGCCGCCAATGAATCCACCACGACGCTCGCGGGTGTGCAAGGCGACTTTGAAAGGGCTTTGCGCGACCGCTTCGAAATGCAGTCGGCCGAAGCCGGCGTCCGCAACGCGGAAATAACGTACCGGCAGGCGGTGCTGGCCCAGGCTCCGGTCTTCAGCGTGGACTTCAACTGGACCAAATCAGGCCTGCAGATGTTCGGCCTGCCCTCGTCTTCCGCTTCGCCAAACCCGTCCTACAGCATAGGGGCGTCGCTGAGCGTTCCGCTGGGCTTCTTCTGGATGGCGCAGCGCAACGAGATAAAGAACGCCTCCCTCACCCGCAGGGCCGCTTCCCTGACGCTGGAAAACAGGCGCAGGAGCATACGCAGCTCCGTGGTTTCGGCGCGCATCGCGCTTGAGCTCAACAGCAGCAGCCTGGGCCTGTCTAAACTGAAGAAGACCATCGCGCAGCAGAAACTGCGCCTGGTGGAGGAACAGTACCGGCAGGGCGTGGCCGACTCCATCAAGCTCACCCAGGCACAGAACGACGACCTTGCCGCGCAGCAGGATTACACCACCCTGCTTTACCAGTTGGAACTTAAGCGCGCGCAGTACCATGAAAGCGTGGGCATACCCCTTTGGTAGCGGAGAACATATGAACAAGAAACATCCCCTGTACATAAAAATAACGATTGCAGTCGTGGTGCTCGCCGTGCTCGGTTTCGGCGGCTGGAAAGGCTGGAAGATGTGGAAGAACAAGAACGCCGCGGAAGTGCCGGCGGAGGACACTACCACCGCCGCAAAAGGCGACATAACCCTCACCTTCGAGGAAGTGGGCGAAATAATGCCGCGCAACGTGGTGGATATCAACTCGCAGGCGTCGGGCAGGATAACGGAACTGCTGGTGCAGGAAGGCCAGCGAGTGAAGGCCGGGGACAAACTGCTTGTGGTGCAGGCGGGCCGCAGCGACAGCGAAAAATACATGCCGAAAGCCATCGTCGCGCCCATGGACGGCGTGATAATGCGCTGCGTGAAACAAAGCGCCACTTCAAAGGACTACCGGGTGGGCGACCGGGTTTCCGGCTCCTACGAATCCACCGACCCCACCTGCATTTTCCAGTTGGCGGACATGAGCTCCATGGTCATCAACATGAAGATTTCTGAGATGGACATCCTGAAGCTGCGCGAGGAAATGCCGGTAGAGGTCAAGGTGGACGCGGTGCAGGACCGCAAATTCCGCGGCAAGGTGGGCATGATAGCCCTGCAGGCGGAAAGCGGGAACGGAAGCCAGAGCGACAGCAAATCCTTCCGCGTGCGCGTGGACATACTGGACAGCGCCCCCAATCTGCGCGCCGGCATGAGCGCCCGCACCAGCATAGTCCTCAAGGAAAAGAAAGGCGTGCTGAAGGTGCCGCTTACGGCGTTTTTCGATGACAAGGGCACCTACTACGTATACAAATACTCCCCGACCGGACGCCACGCGAAGGTGCCGGTTTCAGGCGGCCTCCGCTCCGACACCGAAATCGAGATTACCGAAGGCCTCAAGGATGGCGACATTCTCCTGACCGTAAAGCCCACGGGCGACATAGACGACTCCCTGTTCAAGGCAAAAACAAAGAAGCAGCCCGCTCCGCAGGGCGCGGCCAAGCCCGCCGCGACAGCGGCAACGGCGGCGAAGCCGGCCGCCAAGGCGCGCTGATGCTCATCAGCCTCAAGGACATAACGAAGGTATATCCCGACGGAGCCCACGGCTATCAGGCGCTCAAGGGAGTCTCCTTCAATGTGGAGGAGGGCGATTTTCTCTCCATAATGGGCCCCTCCGGCTGCGGGAAATCCACGCTGCTGTCCATACTGGGCCTGCTGGACCAGGCCACTTCGGGCAGCTATTCCCTGGACGGCCGGGAAGTGGCCCGCCTGGATGACTCGGAAAGGACACACGCGAGGCTGCACAAGATAGGCTTCGTCTTCCAGTCATTCAACCTGCTGCCACGCTTCACATCGGAGGAAAACGTAGCCCTGCCAATGCGGTACAAGGGCGGCAGGCCCTACAAGGAAATAAAGGAGCACGCCAGGGAACTGCTCTCGTCCGTAGGCCTGGGCCACAAGGTCCACCGCACGCCGCTGCAGCTTTCCGGCGGAGAGCGCCAGCGCGTGGCTATAGCCCGCGCGCTGGCCAACAAACCCCGCCTGATACTGGCGGACGAGCCCACCGGGAACCTGGATTCCAAATCCAGCGCGGAGATAGTGGCGCTGCTCAAGGAGCTTAACGACAAGGGCCTCGCCCTGATAGTCGTTACGCACGACCCGAACGTGGCGGCCATGGCAAAACACGTCATACGCATGCGCGACGGCCTTATCGTGGAGGGGGCGGCATGAACATATCGGAATCCTTAAGGACCGGCTTCCTTGAGCTGTGGAGCCACAAAACCCGTTCCTTCCTCAGCTTCTTCGCCATAGCCATAGGCGTGGCGGCATTCCTGTACACCTTCGCCACCATAGCCGGAATGCAGATGAGGATGCGCAAGGCCATGGAGCTGGCCGGCCACGGGCGCATAAACGTAACAAGCGGACGCATGCGCGCGACAAGCAAAGACGCGTCCCGCTCCTACCGGGAACTATCCGTGGAGGACGCTTACGCCATACGCCGGGAGTTCCCCGGCCTGCGGATGGTATCGCCGCGCTTCTTCACCTGGAACACCACCGTTTACCACGGTCCGCTGGCGGAAGGCGCGTCCTTGGGCGGGGTGGACGAAGAATACACGAAAAGCGACTGGGTCTACAAACTGCGCGGCAGGTTCATAACCAAAGACGACGTGGCGAACGCCTCAGCGGTGGCGGTGCTGGTGGAGGAGGCCGACTTCCCCCCCGGCAAAAAACCGGCCTGGATGAAATACTGGTATGGCGGCGGGGGGAGGAAGGATCCGGTGCAGGATTATTTCCGCCGGACCAACCTGCTGGGCGAGAAAATCCGCGTCAACGACGCCATCTTCACCGTCGTGGGCATACTGGAAAAGCCGACATGGAACGACGACCCCCGCTGGTTCCGCATGAGTTATTACGACCCGGACATCTATATCCCGCTGACCACCTTCCCGCGCCACTTCAAGACCAGCGGCCTGACGGAAATATCGATAGACACCGGCCGGGAAAACAATATCGTGGACATGCAGCGCCAGATAGAGAACCTGCTGACGGCGCGCCACGGCGGCCAGAACTTCGAGGCGCGCACGCTGATGGACATAGCCAAGGAACAGATGGCCAACCAGAAAAAGTGGGCCTACACCTTCCTGACCATCGGCATAGTGGCCATACTGGCCGGCGGCATCGGCATCATGAACGTCACGCTGGCTACGATATTCTCCCGCATCAAGGAAATCGGCATACGCCGCGCCATAGGCGCCACCCGCAGCGACATACTGCTCCAGTTCATCATCGAAGCCATGATGCTTGGACTGGTGGGCGGCATACTGGGCATAGGCCTAGGCATAGGCATGATACACTACCTCTCCGACCCGGCGGACAAGAACATGCGTTTCTTCACCTGGTGGATACCGGCGGTATCGGTACTGATAGCGATATTCACGGGCTTCATCTTCTCGCTCTACCCGGCTTACAAGGCATCAAAGCTTGACCCGGTGGAAGCGCTGCGCTACGAATAGCATTTGAAAACGGAAAACAAAACGCCGCCCCCTTTCAAAGGGGGCGGCGTTTTTTATCCAATCGAAAATCAGTACTTGCGTTCGGACTGAAGCTTGCCGGAGCGGGAATAGGCCTTGCGGCTTATTTTCTTGCCGGCCTCGTAGACATCCTCGTACATCAGGTTGCCGTTGGTGTAGAACTCCTTGGCGAGACCGTCGTATTTGTTGTTCTTGAAATTGGCTTCCAGGGAAAGGCGGCCCTTCTCGTCATAAAACTTGGCAGGGCCGTTTTTCATAAAATCGACGAAACTGACCTCGGTGCGGAGCACGCCCTTGGCGTCCCACTGGCGGGAAACGCCGTTCAGCATGCCGTTGACGTAGTTTTCCTCCCCCTCAACCTTGCCGTCTGGGAAGAAGATGCGGTACTTGCCATGCCAGACGCCGTCCTTGCAGGTTATTTCCTCGGTAAGCATCCCCTTGTCGTCAAAATGGCGGACCATGCCGTTGCAGAGGTCGTTTTTCATTTCCATGACCTCGCGCTTGGCCCCGCCGGGGAAGAAATTGGTCTTTACGCCTTCGCGCCGGCCGGCCTTGTACTGGGCTTCCTCCAACAGCCTGCCGTTGGTGTCATAAAACCGCACCGGCCCGTCCGGCACCTTGGCCACCGGTTTGTCGGGGCGGCCTTCCTCGTTGTATTTCCGGCGGGCTATTTCCTTGCCGTCCTTGTAGTAGGCGACTTCAAAAGGGGTCTTGTTCTTGTTGCTGGAAAGCACCTGCCAGCAGACCGTCCCGGCCGGAACATTCACGGGCGGCTTCACGGGCTGAGCCGGAGCGGCAGCCTTTTTGTCCGCCGCGAAGGCCGGAGCGGAAAGCAGAACGGCTGAAAGCGCGATTGCTGTGTTTAGTTTCATTTGTTTTCCTTGCCTAGTTCAAAGGCCATGCGCTCAAGAGCTTCGGGCGCCAGGCAGGCGTCGTAGATTTCCTTTATGTACGGGAAAGCCTTCCTGAAAGCCTCGACCACCACGGGATCGAAGGATTTGCCGGATTCGGCGATTATGTAATCGTAAGCCTTGGCAGTTCCCCACGCGGCTTTGTAAACGCGGGGCATGCACAGCGCGTCGAACACATCCGCCACGGAAACGATGCGCGCTTCCAGCGGAATGGCATCGCCCTTCAGTTTCTCGGGATAACCGGAACCGTCAAACTTTTCGTGATGGGAGGCCGTGACCTTGTAGGCTATCTGAAGCAGCTGGCTTTCGGCGTTGGCCAGAATCTTGGCCCCGTAGACCGTGTGCTTCTTCATCTCCTCATATTCCTCCGGCGTCAGCTTGCCGGGCTTGAGAAGAATCGCGTCGCAGAGGCCGACCTTGCCGATATCGTGCAGCGGAGCGGCGTTCTTGATATCCTCGGCCGCCTCGGATTTGAGGCCCATGGCGAGAGCTATCAGATAGGCTATCACGCTGATGTTGCGCAGATGGCGGGCGGTATCCTGCTGGTCGCGGTATTCCGCGGTTATGGCCAGCCGGTATATGGTTTCAAGCTGGGAACGGCGCACGCTCTCGTAAAGCTTGGCGTTCTCGATGGCGTTGCTGGCCACGCTGCTCAGAAGCTGCATCAGCCCCTCGTCGCTTTCGTCAAAGGGGGCCCCGCCCTGCTTGTTGAGGACCTGGAAAACGCCGAGCAGCTCGCCCTTGTTGTTCTTGAGCGGAACGGCAAGAATGGTTTTTGTATGATAGCCGGTGACCTTGTCTATATCTATGGTGAAGCGGGAATCGGCGTAGGCGTCGGGGATGTTTATGGTCTGGCCGGTCTTGGCGACAAGGCCTGCAATGCCCTTGCCGATGGGAACGCGTATCTCGTTATGCTCCAGCCCCTGCGCCACGGTGCTCCAGAGCTCGTCCGTTTCCTTGTCTATGACGAAGACGGTGCAGCGGTCGCCGAGAAGGACTTCGCGTACCTTGTCCGCTATTAGGCCGAGCAGAACATCCAGGCGCGGTTCGTTGGCGATTACGCTCCCGAATTGGACAAGTAACTGCAGTTTTGTTTCTGCGTCAATTTTTCCCGGCATCAGCGGCACCAAGCACACGCAACACGACTGAAGAAATATGTTCCGCCCTGCAATGAGGATAGTATTTTTTAAGCCCCGCGGCAATTTGCACGCAGGTAAAGGAGTCGTCGCAGACGGCTATTTCGCCCCGGCCGGAAGCTATGGCACGCACCTTGCGCAGGACCAGCTCCCGGTTAAGCGGGGGATTGGCGATATAGTGCCCCTGGCATGCCCCGAGGCAAACGTCGCCGTCCAGTTCCTGCACGCGCCCCTCCCCGAAGAAAAGTCTGAGCAGCGCGAGGGAAGGATTGTCCTCCCCGCGGACAGGAGAAGGAGCGCCGTGGAAAGACATCCTGCCCGGGCTGAAAGCCAGCTGGCGCGGCGCGCCGGAGGACTCCATCCCGGCCATTATGCCGCGGCTTGAATGGCGCACCCGTTCGGCGAAGCGCCTGGCCCGCTCGCGGTTGGCGTCGTCATCTATGAAAAGCTGTTCTATATTCCTGAGATGGGAAACGCAGAAGGAACAGCCCGTATAAACCGGCAGTTCCCCGTCCCCGGCGGCGGCGTCATAGGCGGCCATGACACGGAGGGCGGCGTCGCGCGCGTCCTCAAGCCTGCCGAAGTAGTAGGACTGCGCCCCGCAGCAGCCGCAGTCCAGCACGGGCACGCGGCCGACAAAACGTTCGAGAAGACGCAGCGTGTCCAGGCCGGCCTCCGGGGCAAGATAGTTTTCCCCGCAGGACAGGAAATAAAGCGCCTTGGGGCTGTCGCTCGCCGCGGGACTCGGACGGGCGGCGAGAAGGGAGCGAAGCGTTTTAAGACGGCCTTCCGCCAGAAGGCGGCCCGCCCGGCCGAGCCAGCCGGCCCGTAACAGGGAAGCCAGCCCGCATGCCGCCATGGCCTGGGGAATGCCCGCCTTGGACAGAAGAATAAGGTAAGAAATCAGTTTTTCGCTCTCCGGACCCGACGCGGAGAGGCGGGACAGCAGCAAGCCGCCCAAGCCGCCTCTAACCGCAAGGCCAAGCGCGCGGCGGGCTTCAAGCACATGCTCCACGGTTTTTATGGCGGAAGGGCAGGCGGCGGTGCACGCTCCGCAAAGCGTGCAGGAGGAAACCACTTCCTCCAGCCCGGCCTCCCCGTAACGGAGATTTATACGGCCCTCTATGGCCATTTTGACCGCCTGATTGCGGCCGCGCCCGGAAGAATTCTCGTCCGGGCGGAGGCGGTAGGTGGGGCAGGCGGGAGCGCAGAGCGCGCAGCGCGTGCAGC
The DNA here is from genome assembly GCA_964413345.1 of uncultured Elusimicrobiales bacterium. GTDB lineage: Bacteria > Elusimicrobiota > Elusimicrobia > Elusimicrobiales > Elusimicrobiaceae > CAYPTM01. The sequence continues at coordinate 13,002 of CAYPTM010000010.1, read as the reverse complement.
GCGAAACGGAATCGTATATATGGAGATCCCCGCCCGGCACCGCCACGAAACGCTTGGCGGGGCCGGCGTCGCGCTGGCGGAACAGTTCGGGCTGGGTGTTGACGTGACTGTCTGTCATTTGAAAACTCCCGCGCCCTTGAATATCCACGGGCTGAACAGATTGCGCGGATCGAAAGCGGCCTTGATGGGAACAAGGAAAGGCTCCGGCTCGTAGCAGCGAGGCGCGCTGGGCCAGGCAATCTGCTCGGGCAGCGGTGCGTCCTGCCGGAAAACGCGAAGCGTGACGTGCGCTATCAGCCCGAACGCGCCCCACGAGCCCCACAGCAGGCGCAGGACCTGATATCCCACCCCGCCCTTCAGGCCGGAACCGCCCAAATCCACTATGGCGCCGTCCGGCAGTATGAGCCGCGCGCCGAGGAAACAGTCCGGCGGAAGGGAAAGCGCCCCTCGGGCAATGGCCCCTCCCACGGTGCCCGGACATTTGCCGAAAACGGCGGTAAAGCCCTTGGCTTCAAGACGGCGGAGCAGTTCGCCCACGGTCATGCCGGCTCCCACGGTGACGGTCATATTGACCTCGTCCAGCTCCACTATGCCGGCAAGCGGCAGGGTGGACAGCGGCTGGGCGCCGCGGGTCTTGAGCACTTCCGGCGAAAGGGCGGTGCCCATGCCGCAAGGAACACTGCGCACGGCCTTGGAGGAGCGGCGGGCGATTTCATCCGCCAGCGCCTTTGTCTGCGGCGTAACGGGGAAAAGCGGGGGACGGACATCGGCCACATCCTCCTCGCGGGGGATGGTGACCGGTATTATCTTTTCCGGATTGAGCAGGTTGGCGGGGTCGGCCGCGGCCTTTATCCTGCCGAGCAGCGCGACAGTTTCCGCCGTGCAGCACCACGCAACGGAAAAACGCCTGTCCACGCCTATGCCCTGCTCGCCCAGCACGCAGCCGCCCAGGGCCGTGCTGGCCTTGATGACCCCGAACGAGGCGCGCTTGGCGTAAAGACTTTCCGAGCGGGAACGCTCGTCGAAAAGCAGGTAGGCGCATATGGTCCCGTCGCCGGGACGGAAGGAGAAGCGGGAACGGGTGTCGAATTCCGCGGACACGCCCCGCAGGGCGAAATAGGCTTCCTTGGCCCGGCCCGGAGGGACGCAGACCGCCTGGGAGAGCACCGTCGGCGCGAAACCGGTGATGGAATTCTTGCCGAAGAGATATTTCGCCTTCAGCGCGGCAAGCCCGTCATACCCGTTGGCGGCGGCGCATTTGCCGCCGTGCGCGGTGAAAACGGAATGGACCTTGGGCAAAAGCTCGGCGTCAACGCCTGCCAGTCCGTAAAGCAGGGTGACCTCCCCGTCTTCCAGACCCATGGACTCGGCACTGTCATACCCTTCAAGAAAAGAGGGCAGGAAGCCGAGCGCGGCCAGTTCAGCGCAGGCGTCGAACGCGCCGGCTCCTTCCTGAAAAACGCAAAGGACGGCGGCATAGTCCGGCGGCATCTTTTCTATGCGGAGCTTGAAACGGGTGGCGATGGCGAGAGTCCCCTCCGAACGGCAGAAAAAGCCGGGGAGGTCAGGGCCGGGGGCGCCGCGCTTCCATTCCGCAACGGAGCCGTCAGGGAGAACGGCGTTCATTTCCAGCAGCCAGCTCGAGAAGGAGCCGTATCTGAGATAACCGGGGCCGCAGGAGTTTTCGGCGGCCATGCCGCCGATGGTGCAGAAATCCGCGCTGAGGGGGTCCGGACCGAAGCACCAGCCCTCCGCGTTAAGCTGGGCGTTGAGGTCCGACAGGCGGACACCCGGCTCCACGAGCGCGTAACCGGCGGCGGTATCCACCTCAAGAATGCGGTTGAAGCCCTGCATATCCAGCACCACGCCGCCCTTGAGGGGGGCGCAGCCGGCGCAAAGATTGGTGCCCGCGCCGCGAGGCAGGAACTGAAGGCCGTCCCGGCCCAGCAGGGAGACTATGCGGGAAAGCTGACTTTCAGACGAAACACGGAAGACCGCCTCCGGCCTGGCGCGGGCCATGCCGAAGTCGTAGGAATGGAGGGCGAGGGAAGCGTTGTCCTCCCTGAAGTTGCCGCGTCCCGCCGCGCGGGACAATTCCTCCCGCACGGGGGACAGCCTGTCTTTTACGAACATTATTTAGAGGCCGGTTTAAGTTTCGCCGTGAAATGCGCCAGCACGGCGGGTATCTCCACTGGCAGCAGGCCGCGGATGTTCTTTTTGTGCTTGGCCAGCTCGCCGAACACTTCGATGACGTAATCGATGTGGCTCTGTGTGTAGACGCGCCGCGGTATGGTGATGCGGACAAGGTCCATCGGAGCGGGCAGGAAGTTGCCTTTTTCGTCCCGGCGGCCGAACATGAGCGTTCCTATCTCGACAGTGCGGATACCGCCCTCGAGGTAAAGCTCGCAGGACAGCGCCTGGCCGGGCAGCAGGGGAGGAGGAATGTGCGGCAGGAATTCGCGCGCGTTTACGTAGACCGCGTGCCCGCCGGGAGGCTCCACGATGGGCACCCCGCACTTGCGAAGGCCGTCGCCCAGATAGGCGGTGGAACGAAGGCGGTAGTCAAGGTACTTTTCGTCAAGAACTTCCTTAAGGCCTATGGCCATGGCCTCGAGGTCGCGTCCGGCAAGGCCGCCGTAGGTGGTGAAACCCTCGCCAAGTATAAGCTGCTGGCGGGCCTTGTCGGCCCAGGCCTTGTCATTGAGCGCGAGGAAGCCGCCGATATTGACCAGCGCGTCCTTCTTGGCGCTCATCATGCAGCCTTCGCCGTAAGTGAACATCTCTTTGGCGATGGACTCCACCGTGCGGGAAGAGTAACCTGCTTCGCGCGCCTTGATGAAAGCGGCGTTTTCGGCGAAGCGGGCCATGTCTATGAAAACCGGTATGCCGTGCGCCTTGCAGATTTTATGCACGGCCTTGAGATTCGCCATGGAAACGGGTTGTCCGCCAAGCGAATTGTTGGTGACGGTCATTATGCAGAGGGTGATGTTCTCCGCGCCCTTCTCGTCTATGAAGGATTCGAGCGCCTTCAGATCCATGTTCCCCTTGAAAGGGGCGGGCTTGCCGAAATTGAGGGCTTCCTTGACGGGCAGGTCCACCGCGCACGCGCCGGAGCATTCCACGTTGGCGCGGGTGGTGTCGAAATGGGAGTTGGAAACGGTATATTTGCCCTTGCCTCCTGCGAATGAGAACACTATCCGCTCCGCGGCGCGGCCCTGATGGACCGGGATGACGTAGGTGTAGCCGGTAAGGTCACGGACGGCCTTTTCAAAGGCGAAGAAGCTGCGGGCACCCGCGTAGGATTCGTCGCCGCGCATTACGCCGGCCCACTGTTCCGCGGACATGGCCCCCGTTCCGCTGTCAGTCAGAAAATCGAGCAGGACTTCCTCGGCCTTTATGGCGAACATATTGTAATGGGCGCGTTTGATAATGGCTTCGCGTTCCTTGCGGGTGGTAAAGCCGAGCGGCTCCACCATTTTAATTTTGTGCGGTTCAATTATGGTTTTCCACTTCCAGTCTTTAATAAGCATAAGCCTCCGGATTATAAGTTTTGGATAAAAGGTCAGTGCCTCGGTATAAGGAGGAACGCGCCAAGGCGTTCCAACAGGAAGGCGAAAAGGATTATCAGCAGCGCCCCGGCGGCAACACGGAGCTTCACGTCCCCGGCGGCTCGGGCGGCCCACAGCGGCGCGGGCTCCATCTCCACAGCGTGCCAGCTTGTGCCCTCCACCGCCGAAATGGCCGTATAGAAATGCCCCCGTCCCGGTATGGTGACATAGCGGGACGCGTCCCCGCCGCGCAGCATGGACATCACCTGCGAGGGAAGAACCGCGCCTGGCGTCTGGGCGGAAAGCCCCTTGGAATCGGCTATTACCAGCCCGTCACCGTCAGTTACGAAAGTTTCGCCGGGCTCGTAGCCCGCGCGCGATATGCGCAGCAGGTCGTAAAGCTTCGCCAGGCTGACTATCGAAAAAACCGCGCCGCAAGGCTTCTCCCCCTCCTTGCAGTAAACCGGTTCTGACGCGACAAGGACCGGAGGCATCTCGTCAAAACGGGAAACGCGCCCCAATGCCTGTCCGCGCATGGTCTGGAGGAAAATCTCGTCTTTTGAAAAATCCTTTTTGCTCCCCGCGAAATCACCGGAGGAGAACACCGCCCGTCCCGAAGCGTCCGCCAGGTTTATCTGGAAGTACATATCGGGAGAGGCATCCCGCTCGGCCTCAAGCATGCGGCCCCTTTCCGCCCAGGAGGCGGAGCGGAAGCGCGGGGAACCGACCACGGCGTTAAGTTCGTAGGAGGAAGCCAGAGCCTCCTGAGCTAGGCGGGAGGAAATCTGCGCCCGCACAGAGAGGAGGCGAAGAACCTCTTCCCCGTAGCGTTTGCCGGACTGTGAAATGAAATGGTAGCTGATGGCCGCGTACGGCAGCAGGAACAGACAGGCCGCGAGGGCGACAAAGCGCAGATTCACTTTGGGCAGCATCATACTGTATTATGATACCATAGCGCGCGCGTTCTGAAAATGCCCGGCGCGGCCTTTGCCGCCCGTCCCGCCGAAAAGGCCCTAACTGCCTATGTGAACGACAAGGGCCTGGGTGAAGGTAAAGTCATTGAACTTGATGCCGGGCTGGGGCCGGGAATCATATTCGTCAGACGCGGTTATCTTATAGGAAAGCCTGTCCGGCACCACTGTGAATTTGGCGTAAACCTCTCCGTAAAGGCGGTAATTAGGGAAATCGGACAGGGCGGGCAGGTAGAGCCCGTCAAACCCCGCCTCGAAGTAGCCGGAGGGCTTGACGCTGAAAGTAATGCGGCCGACGCCGCGCACATAACGCTCTATAACGCCGTTCTCGAAGTCCGCGTATTCCGGCGTCACGGCCGCGCTTATCAGAAAAGTGTCGAAAGCGGTCTTCGGCATGAAGTTGTGGAAGCACAGGCCCGCGCCGGTAGCCGTCCGGTAATGCAGGGCGAGGAAGCGGTTGTGCGCCTGGCTGTTGGTGACAAAAATATTCCAGTTGGGAGCCAGATGCCACGCGTAGAGAAGGGAGCCGCGCAGCTTCTCCATCTGCGTCTTGTGGCCGAATGAAGCGTAGTTAGCCGCCCCTTCGGCGATGAATTCGCTCTTCGGATTAATTTCCAGCTTATAGTCGAAGGCCCCGTTGACGCCAAGGCTGTCCACATTGCCTTCCAGATAATTGAAGCCGCCCTCAAGGTTGAGCTTGTTCCTGGAGCCCTCGAAAGCCTGCGGCGGCTTTACGCGCATGTCATCAGACCGGGAAAAGGCCTGCCCGGACGCAAACTGCGCGCCGGAAAGCAAAAGTGCCGCGCAGGACAGAAATTTAATGCGGTTCATACGGTAATCCTCCGTTGCCAGCGCCATGCAAGATAAAGGCGGGCAATATCATGGTAACAATTATACGGAAAGCGCAGTAACATTCCGCCGCCTGAAAATATCGCTTAACCTTCAACGCGGCCGGACCGCCATTCAAGCGGAGTGACGCCGAACTTTTTACGGAAAGCGGCAATGAAGGAGCTGGCGGAAGCGTAACCGACCAGAGCGGCCACTTCCCCAACGCCGTAACGGCGATTCCGGAGGAGCGCAAGAGATTCCTCCAGCCTACGCCCCGCGACGTATTCGAACGGCGTGCGGCCGAATTCCTTCCTGAAAATGCGCAGCAGAGTGGACTCGCTGGCGAATGAATTGCGGGCGAGGCCGGCCATAGTGAGACTGGAAAAAAGATTGGCTTCTATGTAATCCAGCGCCCTTTTCATTACGGGCTGGCTCTCATAAACACCGGAGTCGTCCATATTGAAAACAGCCGGAGCGACGGTCTTAAGTCCGGACAGATAAAAGACTTCCTTTATAATTTCCACGGACAGGAAGGAAGTCGCGGAATTTAAATTCCGGTCCAAGTCCACCCGCTCGAAAACAAAGCGGTGCATTATCTCGTTAAGCCAGTTATTTCGGGCCATGCGCCGCGGGCGGCTGAACAAGGAAACAAGCTCTTTCAGAGCAATCCCGTCCCGCCCGGAGGTTTCCCCAAGCAGTTCCCTTGAAGGACAAAAGAGGGCGAAATGACTCAGCCCCGTAACCGCGTTCAGCTCCACCGGCATGGAGGAAGGAAGGACAAGGACCGAGGAGAAATCAAGCCGGGCGGGTGCGCCGCCGTCCAGGGAAAGGTCGAAGACGGAATGGCATCTCGCAAACACAAGAGCGGGACGGGAGCAGGAGAAAGACGCGGAAAAACCCTCCCCTCCACGGCAGTAAACAAGCCCCAGAGGAGAATCCCAATCCAAGAATTCCCCCAGCACATGACCCGACAGCTCAAGCCTGTTCATAATTCGGGAATCATCCACAATAAGGTGGCACAGGGAAAACAGCAGGCCCTGACCGAAGATGCCGCGAAAGGATGGAACGAAACGGGATTGATGGCGGCGCTTTATGCTTCAATTATATAATAGGTTTGCAAACATGGATATTCACCTTACGCTTAATTCTTTCGCGGTGCTGACCGGACTTGGAGCCGGAGTGGGGCTCCTCGGCTCCGTACTGGGTGTGGGGGGAGGGATATTCATAGTTCCGGCGCTTGTCCTATTCTTCCACCTTCCCATACACCAGGCGATAGCCAGCTCCCTTGTGACGATGATAGCCACCTCAAGCGCGGTGGCTTCCGTCAACGTGGAGCGCGGAGTGGCAAACATGAAGCTTGGCATGGCGCTGGAAGTATCCACCGCGATAGGCGGCCTGCTGGGCGCGCTTGTAGCGAACATGCTGGACAGGAAAATGCTTCAGACGGCCTTTGCCTTTATACTTGCCTTCACCTGCGTTCACATGCTCATCCAGAGCCTTAAAAAGGACGGTCCGGTAAAGGACGCGGAAACCCCCTCGAACAAAATGGGCGGAGAATTTTACGACCCCCAGCAGAAACGCTCCATTTCCTACCATGTGGAGAATTTTCCGCTGGCATCAGTCGTTTCCGTTTTCGCAGGCGCGCTTTCCGGCCTGCTGGGCATAGGCGGCGGAGTGGTGCAGGTTCCTCTCATGCATTCCGTATGCAAGGTGCCCATAAAGGCCGCCGCGGCAACCAGCAATTTCATGATAGGCGTGACGGCGGCGTCCGGCGCGATAATATATTACCGCCACGGAGCCCTGCTGCCGGAACTTACCGGCGCACTCGTACTGGGAGTGCTTGGCGGCTCCATACTAGGCCTGAAACTGCTCATGGGGGCCAAGCCGCGGCATCTGCAGTTTCTCTTCGCCCTCCTTCTGGGCTATACGGCGTGGCATATGTTCTCAAAGGCGGGCTGATGGCGGAAAAAGACATAGGGAAAACCATACAGAAAACCCTTGTTGCCGGCATAGCGCTGAGCACCGCGCTGATACTGCTTGGGCTTGCCGTCCGCCTGATCCCGGCATGGGCTGCGGAAGGCAGGATGCTTGTATCGGCAGGGCTGGCCGCCCTGCTCTTCACGCCAATGGCGCGGGTTGTCATGCTGGCGCGCGCCTTCCGCAGGGAAGGGCTTACCCGCTACGCTTTCGCCGCGGGCGCCGTTCTTCTTATAATGTTGGCGGGCCTATTCACAAAATAGAGGTGACGCAATGAGCACAAAACGATTTTCGGCCATAGTTCCCGTGGCGGGCACGGGCACCAGGCTTAAGCCCCACACGAACACCTATCCCAAGGTGCTGCTTACCGTCGGGGACAAGCCCATCATCGGGCACATACTGGACCAGCTCCTTGAGGTGGGCACACCCAGCATATATATGGTGATAGGCTACATGGGCGAGAAAATCAAAGCCTATGTCGGCAAGAATTACCCGGCGCTGGATGTCACCTATGTGGAACAGCAGGAACCGAAAGGCCTCGGGCACGCCATATGGCTGACCTCGAAGCAGGTGACCGGCCCCGTCTTCATACTGCTGGGCGACACCATCCTTTCGGCGGACATGAAGAAATTCACGGCCTTCGAGGAAGACTGCATAGGCGTCAAGGCCGTGGAGGACCCCCGCCGTTTCGGCGTGGTGAAGACCGACGCCGACGGCTATGTCACCACCATGGTGGAGAAGCCGGAACGCCCGGAATCCAACCTGGCGATAGTGGGAGCGTATTCCTTCACTGATAGCGCGAAGCTTTTCCGCGCGCTGGAGCAGCACGTGGCTTCCGGCAAGACCACAAAGGGAGAGATACAGTTCACCGACGCCATGATGGCGATGGTCAAGGCCGGGGATAAGATAAGAACGGTGGCGATAGACGGCTGGTACGACTGCGGCAAGCCGGAAACGCTCCTCTCCACAAACCGCTATCTGCTGGAGCTTAAGAAAGACAAATTCTCCGGGGAGCGCAGCGGCAACCTGATCATCCCCCCCTCCTACATCGCCCCGACCGCGGTTGTAACCAACTCCATCATCGGCCCCCACGCCTCCATTGGCGACGGGGCGGAGATAACATCCTCGATAGTGGCCAACTCCATCATTAACGAAAAGGCTTTCATCAAAAACACCATGCTGACGGATTCCCTGATAGGCCCCCGCGCCGCGCTTGTGGGCCGGAAACAGCAGATAAACATAGGCGAAAACTCGGAGATATACTTCGACAGCGCCGAAGAAAGGGAAAGCGGCGAGTAGCCAAACCCGGTTGCGGACACAAAAAAGGAGCGGTTCTTTCGAACCGCTCCTTTCTTTTCAAACAATCCTTAAGATGTCTACTCCACTTCCTTGACGCCGGAGCTTTCCGGTATGGCCTGGGAGGTGGTGCCGTGCGGCCAGCTTTCAAGCTGCTTGACCGCGGGGCTGGTTTCGGTCTTGAAGGAGAAGTCCTTCATGGTCTCCTCGACCGCGGCGCGGGTTTCCTGCGCGGACTTGGAGGGGAGGACGGGGATGGTCTGGGTGACGCAATGCACAGCGCCGCCGTCGCGTATGCTCTGGTCGGCGGCAATGCCCACCACGGTGACGCCCTTCATGCCCTCCGCGTAAGCGGCCTTGGCGGCGGATTCCTCGGAGGAATGGCCGGAGTAGGTCGGCATCAGCACGCTGTTGTTCACTATGAGGGAGTTGGTGTAGGTATACCATGTTCCGCCGCTGGACCAGCCCTTTATCGGCAGCACTTTATAGGGCTGCCCGTCCGGGGCGGTGCGGTTCTTGAAGAACTCAATGGCCTTTTCAGCGGTGGAGCGGAACGGCTCCGTATCCGCCCGGGAGATAAGGACGGTATGGTCGTTGAGCAGCTTCATGAACATATCGATATGGCCGGTGCCGTCCGCGGGCTGTCCGGGATAGCCGGCATAATCGAAGGCATAGATGTTTTTAACCTTATAGTAGTTCTTGAGCAGGGAATCCACCTGCTCCTGCGACATGCTGGAGTTCCAAAGATAGGTTCTCTTGGTCATGAAGAGATTGCCCTTGGAGTCCACCATTATATTGCCGCCGTCCACGATGAGATTGACGCCGTATACGTTGATTTTCTTTATGCGGCCCAGATTGCCGGGGAAAGAGTCGTCATCGGTCCTGTACTGGTAGTGGCGGTACACCGTATCCACTATGCCGACCTTGGATTGCTTGGCGGATATGCCGAACGGGCCGTAGTCGCGCACCCAGACGGTATCTATCGGAGCATTGAGAACGCTGTACTTGGCTGCCGGAACGCCGGACAGGGTGGCGGGAGCGCCGGCCGCCCAGAGCTGGGCATTGCCGGGGCCGGTCACGCCCTTGGCGATGGCCGAAAGCATGTTGGTATATCCGGCCCAGCTTATGACGACTGCGGCAACGGGTTCGTATTCTGCGGGAAATCTGAAATCTGACGGGGGTGGTTCGGTTGAAGCGAGCTTGGCTACACGGGCGGCCGGTTTTTCGCGTGAAGTATCCAGCCAGTTGGGAAGCGGATTATCAAGATCCAGAGCGAACAGACCGGGCGGAGCCACTGTCAGCAGCGACAGCGCTACTGCTAATGAGACTTTTTTCATAGGTTACCCTCAGCACTGCGTTTTGACTTCGGAGCGCCACGTCGTTTTGCGCCCTCTACCCGGATGGTAACCTAACTTTGAGTGAAAAAGCAATGCCTTTGGACAATATCCCCTCAGGCCCCTTGCGAACCGGAAACCGCCGCCCGTATGTCGGGTAAAACGGCAAAAAAGAGCCGGCCCTTCCGTCTGAAAGGGCCGGTTTGACACCTCTAAAAAAGCCGTTTTTCAGGGGGCGGGACTGAGTTCCACATCCCCGGACACGGTTTTCAGGCGGACATCCACGCCAGCGCCTTCCGGCAGGGAATTGCGCAGTTTTCCGGAAACACCGCTGAATTTGGCGCTTACAGACGTCCCCTTTGGCAGCACAAATTTCCCGGAGCCGCTTACGCTCTTGAACTCCAGTTTTTCCGGAGCGGACAACCACCGCAGGGAAGCGTCGCCGCTGGTGCTGGAGAGTTCGACCGGGCCGGAAATAGAGCCGGACAAATCCCCGCTCACGGAACTCCAGACTAATTGCCCGGACAAGTTTTCCGCTCGGGCCTCGCCCGACACTGTCCCAAGTCTGACCGGAGCGGAGAAGCCGTTCACGGAGATTTCACCTGAAACGGTCCTGACATCCAGCCCGGTGCCGGCGGGCGCGAGGAGCGAAGCTCCGGCACGGCAGTCCAGCGACCGGCTGGAGAACAGTGCCTTTTTCTGTTTTGGCTTAAGGCTTATCTTCAGTTCGGATCCAACCATTTCGGTTTCGAATTCACACTTTTCCGGGTCGAACCCCGACAAGGTGATTTGGACCGGGCCGGTAGACTTCTCAACAGACACGGACGCGCTTACACTGTTGAATTTGACCGATTTCACGCTTCCGGCAGGGAAATCCTTTGACAGGGAAGTTTCGGCTGCGGAAGAGACCGCGCACAGGGCCGGGACGGCAAAAGCCGCCGCAACTAATATATTTGCTGTTTTTTTCATGCATCCTCCTTACAGAATACTACGCGCATGGCACAAAACTGGTTTCATTTACCGGAAAGCGTGTCACTTAAGCAGCCAGAGGCTCATTGAAGGGAAGTAGGTGACCACAAGCAGCGCCGCCAGCAGCATTAGCCAGAATTTAAAGACCGCGACATAGAGTTTAGTGAGAGGCGCGTCGAATCTGCGGCTGGAGAGGAACAGGTTCAGCCCCAGCGGAGGAGTCATGTAGCCTATCTCCAGATTAAGCAGGAAGATGATGCCCAGATGCACCGGGTCTATGCCGTACTGTGCGGCCACGGGCGCGATAATGGGCACCACTATGATGATGGCCGAGAAAATCTCTATCATATTCACCACGAGCAGGAAGGCGTTGAGTATAACAAGGAAGGCGTACTTGCTTGTGACGAACGAATGCAGCCAGGTGAATATGGCCGCGGGTATTTCCTGGTCGATGAGATAATTGGTGAACCCAAGGGCCGTGCCAAGCACCACGAATATCGCGCCGACCAGCATCATGCTCTCGCGCACCACGCGGGGGATGTCCTTTGTCAGACTGAGGTCCCGGTAGACGAACACTTCCACCACCAGCGTATAGAAGGCCATTACGGTGGCCGCTTCGGACGCGGTGAACCAGCCCAGATAAATACCCCCTATGACAATAAAAGGAAGGGGTATCTCCCAAATCGACTCGCGGGCGGCAAGCCCCAGTTCCTTCCAGGAGAAAGGCGAGCTTTTCACACCCGCGCGGTGACCGGTCCATATGGCATAAACGGCCAGCAGGACAAGCAGAAACAGGCCGGGAATGGCCCCGGCGCGGAACAACTGGTCAATGCTGACCTTGGCCACCAGCCCGTAAAGGATGATGGGAAGGCTGGGAGGAAACAGCAGGCCGAGGCTTCCCGTTGTGGTCAGCAGGCCGAGAGTAAAGTTCTCCGGATAGCCCTTTTCCCTGAGTATCGGGTACAGCAAACCGCCAAGCGCGATGATTGTCACGCCGGAAGCGCCGGTGAAGGCGGTAAACAGCGCGGTGGAGACCAGCGCCACGGCAGCTATGCCTCCGGGCAGCCAGTCGAACAGGGCGCGGGCCAGGCGCAGTATGCGCTTGGGCGAATTGGATTCCGCCAGCACGTAGCCGGAGAAAGTGAATAACGGAATGGCTATCAGGGCCGGCATGCTGGCAAGGCGCAGCATTTCTATTATAACCGCGGACGAATCGATGGCGGCTCGGTGGAAGGCGTAGAGAGCGCCTCCGGCTATGATAGAAAACACGGGCGCGCCTACCAGCGCCAAAAGAAGAACGAGTGCGCCTATAAGCCAGCTCATGCTTCCTCCGGCCGGAAGATGCCGATGACTGTATGGAAAAGTATCAGGGCAAAGCCCAGAGGCAGTATGAATTCAGTCCACGCGGCCATGACGTCGAACGAGCCCATGGAGAAAGACACGACCGAATTGATTCTTTCCTCACGGAGGAACTTCCACGCGGCGTCAATAAGCAGAACGCAGACCGCCGCGGACACAAGGGAACTGCCAACGCGCGTGGCGCGGCCGAGCCCGCCATGCAGGAACTTGTGCGCCAGGTCCAGGCAGAAATGCCGGCCGTGCCTTGCGGCGAGGGCGGCGCCGATGAAACCCGCCCAAAGCACCATATAACGGAGCATGGGGTCTGCCCACATTATGCCGCTGTGAAAAACCAGCCGCATCACTATCTGAAGCGAGGAAAGCAGCACCATGCCCAGCACAAGCGCGCAGAGGGCGAAGCCCTCGGCGCGCGCAATGCCATCCTCTAACCTGTAGAGATGCCGCATTACTTCTTTGCCTTGCGGAAGTCCTGCACGGCCTTTTCAACACGGTCGAACAGGGAAGCGGGATAAAGCCTGCCCACGAGGCTGCGGCGGGCCGTTGCGCCCGCCTGAGCGAACTGCTCCGCCACGGCGGGGGAAGCGGGGTCCGTCACGGTGAAACCATCCTTGCGGAGCGTTTCGACTGCCTTGCGGTTGTCCTCGCGCGCGCGGAGCGTAAGTTCGCGCATGTACTTGGAAGACAGGTCGAGCAAAACCTTCTGGTTGGCCGGGGATATCT
>CAYPTM010000009.1:0-20734 GCA_964413345.1 uncultured Elusimicrobiales bacterium | reverse complement strand
GCCCCGATATGGAGAAAAGATTACTTGGAGAGCAAGGATAGCTGAACAGACTAGTGTCTGCTTGATCCAAGAAGTCAGGAAAGACTGGTGGAGACCTAAGTGTGCCCTAAAAGATGAAGAGCGGAGGAGATCTTATGCGACTCAAAAACGTATCGTTGCTTCTGTGTTTGTGCTTCCTCGGGCTTGGTGCGGCACCGGCAAAAGCGGCCAAACCGATTCGTTGTTCATTGTTGACTGGGGCTGGCATTCCTGTTGGCGGATACTGGGGAGGGCATTTCAAGTCTAGTTTTTACACTGGTGGCGAGTCGGAAATAGAATGGAGCAAAAATTTCGCCACAGGCATGATGTTCGGATACTTTTTCGGGTATACGGACGGAATGGCGCTGAAGCGGGAATTCAAGAATCTTCATCTTACGCCGTATGCCAAGTATACCGAACCGCTCGGCAGCGGGTGGCAGGCATCAGCGATGGGCGGAGTCGGAATGTATTTCGTCAATTACGATGATGACGCAGTTGTTCCGGACATAGATGATTCCACAAAACGCTATTTCGGTTATATGGTCGGAGCAAGCCTGACAAAAATGTTCACTCCATTTCTGGAAGTAGGCATTGACGTCCGGTTTCACCAAGTATTCAGGCAGGAGTATATGATTAACACCATCACTCCCGCGTTATCTATGGCGTTACATTTCTAAAGCTTTTGGCCGCAGAATTCATGTGAAGTATGCGGTCGAAAGACGGGCTGGGGCCACACCACCCCCAAACAGGCTCCAGCCCGCCGCAACACACATGAGTGGTTGTTCGGGAGAAGTCAAATGAAACGATTATGGCGCAGTTTATTAGCCAAAGGAGACAAAAACATGCCAAGAAAAACAAAGCAATCCGCGCCTGCACAAATACAGGCTCAGGAAAGCCGGATAGTCATTGACCATCCGATAGAAAACGAAACGATAGATAAAAAGCACTACGCTGTGCGCATAAGCACAAGCGCGTGCGAGCGTGTCGAAATTTCCATTGATGGCACGCAATGGCTGCCATGCCACAATGCCGCCGGGCATTGGTGGTTCGATTTGCATAACATCGTTTCCGGCGGGCACAAATGTGTGGTTCGTATGCACAATGCCGGAGCGATATCTCAAGCCGAGCGCAAATTTAAAGCACAGGCCTAATTTCTTTTGAAGAGCAATTCCAATAAGAAACGGCCTCTCCGCTTAGTCAAGGAAATTCCTGCGTTTCTGCTGGAATTGCGTCGCACTTGGGAAATACGCAAAGTTGTTACGCGATATCTGCTATCCAAAGCTGGACTTGAGGCCAAACGCAAAAATAATAACCGGAGTAGATAATTGGACTGGGCAACATATCGCGGCTGGAACCCGGAAATATACGGACGGGAAGTTGTCGACAGATGCGGCTTCACTCAGCCACCTATCTGCGAAAAAGCCGTGTCCCAGTTTTTCGGCAACGAGATTAAAGAAGTTTCCCCATCCGACCCGGAAATAGCCGCCCAGTTTCCATCCATACGGAAGATTTTCAAGAAGTCCAGCGCCCACCTGTTCCGGGATTACAGCCTCATAGTGGTCAACAAAGACCAGCCTCGCGTCAAAATCCGCATGGATATTTTCCACGAGAACGGCCACGAAGCCCTGCCTTGGCAGCGGGAATCGCACTATGTATGTGCCAGTTCCGGTGTTGACGCGTATACGCGCAGGCGGATAGAGGACGAGGCGTTTCGCTGTGGCATCGCCATGATGCTGCCGGGAAAGATGTTTAGGGAGGATGTGCGCGGCAGGAAAATGTCGGAAGAGCTTATCCGCGAGCTTGCCCAAAGATATGATGCGTCGGTGGAAGTCACGGCCAGACGCTATGTCATGCTCTGCCACGGCGCATGCGCCATGCTGGTCTGCGAACCGGTACCACCAAAAGACGCTGGCAATGCAGAAGAGGTCCGGAAACAGCAGCTCAAGATTCGGTATTCGGTCACCTCGCACAGCCTGAGGAAGTTCTTCCAAGCCGGGACCGTGCTGGCTGAAGACAGTCCTGCCTATCTGCCGTTCCTGACCGGCGCAAGCTTCGCCGGGCCGCTCCACACGGACGATTTGGGCTGGGAATACAACAACTACCACCCCTATACTGGCGAGTGCTTCCGCTTCGGGTCGGAGGAGGAGCCGAAAGTCATGATGCTCCTCTGGGCGGAAGACCGGCAGGAATATCTTTTCCCCAAGCAATAGGGATTTCCCGACGGAGAATAGGGTGCATTGTATCTCTTTTGTAAGAAAATTTTTGTAGTTTTTTGAGCGGCAAATTATATAATAACTACATTAAGATTTTGCAAAAACCTTGCGCTTCGTGCAGTTTAGTTTTTGGAGGGGGAAGCATCGCTACCATGAAAGATTACCATCTGCACGAGTTATCCTCTGATAAATTTGAAGATCTTGTCATTCATGTCTGCCGCAAAATACTGGGCACTGGGGTAATGAATTTTGCTACAGGACCAGATGGTGGTCGTGATGGCAAGTTTGAAGGGACAGCGAATTCATTCCCCAGTCAGGCCTCTCCAGCTACCGGTAAATTTATTATCCAAGCCAAAGGCACTTCAAGTCCCGTAGCAAAGTGTTCCAGCTCCGAATTCAGAAGTGTTCTTAAAAAAGAATACCCGAGGATTAAGAATTTGATAAAGCAGGGCGAAATTGACAACTATCTGCTATTTACAAATCGCAAGCTGTCCGGAATTGAAGAGCCCAAATTAGTTGCCACTATCAAGAAAGAAACAGGAGTCGCAAATGTTTGGCCTTTCGGCATTGAAACAATCGTCTCTCATTTAAATGCGCACCCGGACATTGTACAAATAGCAGGATTGAACCGGTTTCAAACACCACTCCGGATATTTTCTCAGGATATTGCGGATGTTATTAAGGCATTCCATGCTCAAAAAGATGAGCTTGCGAATAAATTTGACTATACACATGTAAAAATCACCAAAAAAAACAGAATAAACAAATTGTCGAAAGAATATTTCCAATATATCCAAGAAAATTCTGAGACATATTTTACGGAAATTCAAATTTTCTTGGGACGCCCTCAGAATAAGCAATATGAGGACATGTATTATGCCATAACCAATGAATTGAAGGGCAAAATTATAGAGATTAGAAGTCAATATGATAAATTCGACGAAATTATGGGCTTGCTATACGATACTTTTGTTGAAAAGTGTCCCGAACTTCAGAATGATAAGCGTAGATTCGTGAGTGTCTTTCTGCATTATATGTATTGCAACTGCGATATAGGACAAAAATGCTGAAACCGACAAAGTCAACAGACTTAAATCTTGCTGTCCCACGAGTAGCTTCAATAATTTTGAAAATATTGATGAGGCAACGAACTTTGTCTTACAGCAATCTCTTTGAAAAACTATGTAAAAAGTTTGGCGAAGATGTTCAGTATGTTTTTTTACCATCGCTATGGTTTTTGTATCTAATGGGTGCCATAGAGTATTATCCCAAAACGGACTGTTTTGTGCTCATAACTAACCATGAAACTAAGTAAAATATATTCCAATCAAAGCAAGCTATTCCCGCCTATAAATTTTCATGACGGGCTCAATGTAATTTTTGGTAAGGTATTGCATCCCACCAACAATTTGAAAGATTCCCATAATCTGGGAAAATCTACTCTGATTGAGTTGATAGACTTTTTGCTCCTAAAAGAGACTCTTACAAATCATTTTCTAACGGTCAATCATACTCGATTTGTGGATTTTGTTTTTTATCTTGAACTACAGACTGACGATGGCCAGTTTCTTACGATTCGCAGAAGCATAGAAACAGCATCTAAAATTTGCTTTAAGAAGCATTCCGCGCGGGGACAAGATTTTTCAACCCTAGACGACAACTCGTGGGATGGGGTTAATGTTCCAATCGAAACAGCGGTAAAGACTTTGGATGGGTACCTTAATCTCGATGTCATAGGGAAATGGTCATACCGGAAAGGTGTTTCATACTTCCTACGCACACAAGCTGATTATCTCGATGTTTTTCAAATTGCAAAATATAATAAGGGACGTGATGCTGAGTGGAAGCCATATTTGGCAAAGCTACTCGGGTTTGACGATGAATCAGTAAGCAAGAAATATGACCTTGAGGAGCAAATCAAGCTTCTGGAAGGGCAACGCGCAGCATTGAACACTAATTTGAAAGAAGATGACTACGACAACATCCGAGGGCAGATTGAAATCAAGGAAGAAGAGGTAAAGAAGGCTGCTGAAAAACTGGATTCATTCAATTTCAATGAACAGGAGCTAAAACTCAATAGAGAACTTGTACGCGAAATCGAGACTAAAATTGCAGCAGCAAATGACGCATTATATAATCTTGGCTATGAAATCTCTCAGATTGAGAAAGCGTTGGATACCAAGCTGGAGTTCAACCTAAAAGAAATCACTGGATTATTTGAAGAAGCAAAGATATATTTCCCGAATGAACTTAAAAAAGATTATTCCGACCTTTTAGCATTCAATAAGCAAATTACCAAAGAACGGCGAGGGCATCTCAAGAATAGATTTGTAGACCTTAAGGTGCAGGAAAAGGAACTGCTTGATTCCTTGCAAAAGCTTAATACTACTCGTCAAACCAATTTGAGCATTCTCCGCGAGTTAGATTCTCTAACCAAATTTAAGCAATTACAAAAGTTGCTTGCACAAGAGCAGGCTGGCTTAAACATGCTCAACTCCCGCCTTGATATGGTTAAACAATTGATACGAATCGGGAACGCTATTCGCATCAGTCAAAAAGAGCTAGTCAAGGTTATGGATGAGTTGCGATTAGAGCAGCTAAAAGAGAGCCCTGTTCGCAAAGAAATAAGACTAGCTTTCAGCGAAATAATTAAAAGCGTTTTAAATGTCAGCGCCTTGCTGTCTGCCAGCATAAATTTAAGCGGAAATATCGACTTCAAAGCGACAATAATGGCGGGCGATGATGTTTCCAAAGCTACCAGCCAAGACCGGGGCACAAGTTATAAGAAGTTGTTGTGTGCCGCGTTTGATTTGTCAGTATTACGTGCTTACGCTAACAAACGGTTTTTTCATTTCGTTTATCATGACGGAATACTAGAAGCTTTGGATGACCGTAAAAAAATGTGCCTTCTAGATGTTATCCGAAAATACTGTTCAGATTATCGCATTCAGTATATTCTGACCGCGATTGATTCTGATTTGCCTAGGGATACCGCAACTGGCCAGAAGATTGCATTTTCTGCCGAAGAGATTGCCCTAGAACTCAATGATAGCGGCGACACCGGGCGACTGTTTAAAATGCCTAAATTTTAATGGATTCCATGAAAATTGGGTGGTAAAAGTTCTTGATATCATACAGTCTGTCCCGTAGCTTTGAAAAGAACCCCGCGTGAGCGGGGTTCTTGCATTTCAAAGCTGCCTACGGAGAGGAGCGAGACACCTGCGTGTCTCGCGGGAGGGATTCGAAAGGCGGACCGTTGCCGAGCACTGCGAGGCAGGGAGCCGGGGTCGCGGAAAATTCCCTGAAAGGAATTTATCCGTGACCGAATCCTGCAGTTTTCCGATTATCCCTCTCCGGCAATTTACAAAAAACACAGGAATCGGTAACACAGAACAAAGCCTTAGTTTTCAACTAAAGCTTTTCTTTAATATACTGCCTGTAGAAGTGATGCGAGAAACCCATGCACTCAATTAGGCCAAAGTTATCTTCTACTCAGTGCCCCGATTTCCGAACGTGGGTGCCAGATTCTTTCCCTGAATTTTTAACGGAACTTGAGCATATAAAAGCCCCCTGTGAAGGAGAGAACCCGGCTATTTTATTCAGAGGACAACGTAATTTTACTTGGAGTTTGGATTCTAGTCTCGTGCGAAATTTCATCCAATATTTTTTCAAAATTCCAGAAGGCCAGGAATTGCCCGAGCGGACTCTCATGTTCCACCAGATCTTGACAGATTTCATTTTCGCCAAGTTCGGGGGAATTCCACGTAGCAGCGCAAGGGTCCAAGCTTTGTTAAGGATTCTGTCTGACAAAGACGGTCAGGTTTTGCGAGGTCCCAACAGAGATCTCTTAGATTTAGAGATGGCTAAGGACATAGACCCATGGTTTGAAATGATAAGAGATTTTCAACAATTTCCAGAAAAGGATTACTCCCTTATTAAAGGCACATTTTGGCTGGATTGGTCCACGTGCCCATGTGTTGCTCTATATTTTGCGGTGTATGATGGGATGGGCAATGAACGCAAAATAAGCGAGAATCATGGAGCTGTGTGGATATTCGATGCAGCAAGCACAGGGCCTATTCAGCAAAAGAGGAAAGCAGTAGATATACTCCCATTAATGAATACTGACGCATTTTACAATGCGCTAACCAGCATGCCTTTGATGTTCCATCCTCCGACACAACTGGAGATACCGCGTATAAAAAACCAACGAGCAGTCTATCTGGCACAAATGGATTATCGCTATGATTTAGCCACAATATGGGCGAATCATGAAACGGAAAGTGGGGAAAAAGTATTTGTCAGACTCATTTTGAAAGATAACTTAAAAATAGAAGCCGCCAAATATCTTGAAACTAAGGGTATAACTGAAGAGTTTATATATCCCCCCGAACCACCCACGAAAAATCCTCTTTAACAGTTCCTGCTACCCTCCATCCTCCCCGCCATTCTCCTGCCCGCGAGCCCGGCCTCCGGCCAAGCCATAGCCAAGCAAAATCCCTCTTGAATTTACGAGAAGTCGGGCAAAACCCTCTCTCCTATACGATTTATAATATAATGGCTGAGGGAAACCGGATGGAAGCAGTTTGAGCGGCTACGATTGCACTAACCTTAAACACCCCCTTTACAAGATGACGATGGCAAAAACTGTCGAGGTTGAAACAGACAAGCAATACAGCACGGTTCTGCTTAAATTTGAAAACTAAGTCATAAAATTTTAGCTTCACAGACTGTTCCAGGAGGACGACATGCCGGACACCCAAACCGAATGCTGCCCCAAATTCGACCCCGCGCCGTGGGACGGCAAAGTGCTCGAGTGGCAGGGCAAAAAATTCATAAAAGACAGTGTCTTCACGCTGTTTTATATGCCGGTAAACTTCCCGGCTGTCATCAAGCGCATGATGGGCCTGATAGGCAAAGCGGGAGCGGACAGCCCCCAGTGGCTGTGCCTTTCCGACCACACCTCCAGATGGAATATGGACCTGTACCTCGCGGTGGACAGGGAAGTGCCTGGCGCGACCAACCTGGAACTGAACGGCAAATATCTCGCCAAGGTATACGAAGGGCCATTCAAGGACACCGGGAAATGGTGCGCCGACTTCGCCGCTTACGCCAAGTCGCAGAACCTGAACCCGGGCAAGCTCTACATGTGGTATACCACCTGTCCAAAATGCGCCAGAAAATACGGCAAGAACTACGTGGTTATATTCGGTCAGATAGACTGAGCGGGGAAATCCGCGTGGGCATACCTTGCGGAACAGCAATCAAACCCTGCCTTGCCAACGGGAACCGCCGTTGCCATGCGATATTCCCGGGCAGGCACCTATTCCAAGGCGACATTCAGCATGATTATGAGGGCGTCCGGAGCAATCCGGACGCCCTTTGCATAATAAGCGCGGCAATACAAACCAGGCTGTTGACCGCACCATTTACTCCACTCCGTTTTAGCACGGCGCAGAGGCCGAAAAAGCAAGGCTGTCAGCAACCGTTTACAGGCGAAGTAAAAATGTGCTAAAAAGGCAACAAGGGCGGGGCGGTTTTGAGAATAACCTTACAATATGATCGGAAGCGGCTGCATTCCGCGTGGAAAGCGCTGCGGGCAAGCCGGACACGAGCAAATTTGCCCGCCCCAATCCGCTTTCAAGTCCAGAGCATGGGGAACACTTCACAGGGGGAAATATGAACGAGGATTCCTTAAAGCCGTCTTTTGACTGCCGGAAGGTACCGCTGAATAACTGGGATGTCATAATCGGCCGCATAGCCGCTTTGCGGGAAGAGCGCAATTCCGAGAAGAAAATAGACCTGCTTATAGAACTTTTCGTCAATGTCCGCCTGCTGGACAAGGAAGACAGGATATTTGACGCCCGCACCGCCAAAAGCGACATGGAAGTCATCCACAAGAGGCTTCTGGATGAGACCAGGCAAACCCTGGACGCCGAAGAGAATCCTTCCAGCGAGTACATATACTACTTCCGGGAACTCCTCAAAAAACTACCCATAAGAAACAGCAGCGGCGGGGATATCATCGGCGATATCCGCAGCGCGGCCGAACACTTCGAAGAAGGCCGGGACAGCGACGATCCCATGCGCTCTTTCGCGGGGGACTTGCGCAAAGAAGTTCACAGGAAGCTTTCCCCCCGCATTCTGAGCCGGTATATCCGGCCCTACCTGGAACTAATACTGCACAACAACCGGGAGCCGCTGTCCAAAGCGGGTTATATGGCGCTGGCGGCCGGCTTTGACCCGCATTCTGAGCCGGAAGAATTCATAAAGCTGGCCCAGGAGATGGAAAGCAAGCTTTCCTACCTGTGGGATTACGAACGCGGCGACATAGCGATGGTTAAGAACAGCCTTGAACGGCAGCTTGACCTTTTCGAAAAGTGCTTTTTGCGCAAAGAAATGGAAACGTTCCTGTCCATATGCACCGCGCAGCGCATAAAGGACACCCACAATCTGGTTGATTGCCTCAGCCGGCTGACGCATTTCAAGATACTGCTGAGAAAGTCCTACCGCGAAAAGCGCATAGGACTTCTGGATTTCCTCAATCTCGACCTGGATATCGGCCGCCTCATCTTCATATTCACCAATGACCTTACCAACAGCCACTACGCCACGGTCACATTCGACAACATCAAGGAAAGCGTCGCGCTGGTCAAGGAACTGATAGTTCTGCTAAGTCAAAAAGGGATACTGTCGGAAGAAAACGACCGCTTTGTCCGCGACCTTACCGAAATTTCAGAAATGGAAACGCTCGACATCCTCCGCACCCGCAGGACGATGGAAGGCGTATTGGCGGAATTGCAGCATTTCATGCAGAAGAACATCTTCACGCACGTCAGCCAGATGCTCAACACCGTGCTTGAGGCGTATGAAATACCGCTGAACAGCTTTTCTTCCATAAAAGACCGGTTTTTCAATAATTTCATCAGAACCACGGAGTTCCATGCCGTAAGCGAATTCATAGAGAAAATCATATTGTTCCTTACTCATGAGCTCGCGGCAAGAAACGCGGAAAACAGCCTGTACGGCAGGTACAAGGTGGCCGCCCTGCCCGAGCTTGACGGCAATTACGACGCTTTTATCGCGACCACATGGACGCCCCCATCGGAATCGGCGCGGCCTTTTTTAGGCGGCAAAGGCAACGGCATAATAGATACCGTGGGGCTTGGCATAGCAACGCCGCCGGCCTTCATCCTGGGACTGCCGATATGCAACGCCATGTCGGATGGCAAGGCCGACCGGGACGAGTTCCGCGCCGCGGTAAGGAAATACCTGGGGCAGCTGGAAAAAAACACGGGCAAAAAACTGGGAGACGCGGATAATCCGCTGCTTGTGTCGGTGCGCTCGGGCACGACTATTTCTCTGCCGGGTTCGATGTGCACCGTGCTGAATGTAGGCGTTACTCCGCGGATACTGGAAAAACTCGCGGCGGCACACGGCGCGAACTTCGCCGACAACATATACCTGCGCTTTCTTAAAAATGTCCTTTTGGCCGGGGCGACGGAACCGCTGGAGCAGACCGCCGGGACAAAAGCCGCCATTGCCGCCGCAGAAGGCCGCGTGCGGTCCCTGATGGGCGACGTATTCCTGACAGACCCGTTTGAACAACTTTTAGGCTGCATAGAGCTTGTCTTCGCGTCCAGCAGGCTGCCCAGCGTGCGGGAATACCTGCGGGAACTTTCCATAGAAATCGTTTACGGCACCGCGGTTACCGTGCAGCAGATGGTGTTCGGCAACAAGAACCAGCGCTGCATGAGCGGGGTGCTTTTCACCCGCAACCCCATAAACGGCAATGACGAGCTTTTCGGGGAATACAAGGAAATGGCGCAGGGCGAGGATGTGGTGATGGGCAATATAGCAACACGCTCCATCTCCGTATTGCCCGACGCGATAAAGACGGGCCTGCTGGAATACAAAAAAATACTGGAAAAAGCGTTCCGCTACGAGCTGGACATAGAATTCACCGTGGAAGATGGAAAGCTTTACCTGCTGCAGACGCGCCGCGCCACCATAAGCACCTACGCCAAGCTGGTGGTGGATACGGACATGCTGGAAAAGGGAATCATAACCGTGCCGGAATTCAGGCGCAGGATGGAGAAGATATGCGCCACGAACGCGTTTATCTCCGTGCCGAGGCCGGACGAGGGAAGACGGGAGTGGCAGCCCCCCATCACAAAAGGGGTGCCGATAAACCACGGCATCGCCTGCGGCACGCTGGCGCTTTCCCGCGAAAAAATAGAGGAGAGAAAAGCCAGGCACGAGAACGCCATCTATTTCGCCCAGAACACCACGCCGGCGGATTTTTACATGCTGAACAACTCGCATGGCATAGCCACCATTTTCCCGGGCAGAACCTCCCACGCGGCAATAACCTCCATAACGCTTAACAAGCCCTGCATCGTGGGCTGCTCGAACGCGGTCATAGACCTGGAGCGTAAAACGGTCACCTTCAAGGGCGAGGAGGGGGACCTGCTCCTGAAAGAGGGCGACGTGGTGACGCTGGACGCCAACAGCGGCTGCATTTACAAAGGCACGGTGCTGCTTTCCAACAGCTTCATCCGCACCAACGATATTCTGGAGTCGGTGCGGGACTCCATGTCCCCCGCAGAAGCTGCCGCGGCCGTAGGGCGCATTCTCCGCGCCAAAATAGCCAAACTTGAAAAGGAAATGGGCTCGCGCAAAAAAAGCCTGGAAAGCGTGGACGAAAAAATGTTCCAAGGGAAAACCGTGCTGGTGCGGCTGGACCTGAACGTGCCGCTTTCCAAGGGGGTCATAACCAATGCCGCCCGCATAGACGCCGCGATGCCGACGATAAAACACCTGCTCCGGGCGGGGGCTACGCCGGTCATCTGCTCCCACCTTGGCGAACCGGACAAACAGGAGAAGAAAGGCAAATCGCGCGAGGAAATATACTCGGAATACAGCCTGCGCCCGGTGGCGGAATACATCCGCGCGGAGCTGGGCGACGCAGTTTTTCATGAAAAGAGCGTGGCATCCTCCGGCGTGCTTATAAAGAAGGAGGCCATAGTTCGCGGCAAGGCCAACATACTGGAAAACCTGCGCTTCGCCATGGGCGAGAAGGAGAATGACCCCATTTTTGCCAGGGGCCTCGCCGGCCTCTCGGACGGAATTTTCGTTAATGACGCTTTCGGCTCCTGCCACAGAAGCCACGCCTCCATAGTGGGGGTTACGCGTTATGCCGAGACCAAGCTCGCCGGGTTCCTGATATGCAAAGAGCTTAAATACCTTGGCAGCGCGGTTACGGACCCGCGGCGGCCCTTCGTGGGGATAACCGGCGGCTCGAAAATATCCAGCAAGCTCGGCGTCATAGAATCGCTGCTGCAGCGGATAGACCTGCTTATTGTGGGCGGAGGAATAGGATATACCCTGCTCAAAGCCACCGGCTTCAGCGTGCAGAAATCGCTGGTGGAGGAATCCATGCTGGATACCGCCCGGAAACTGATGGAAAAATACGGCGACAAGATAGTTCTGCCGCGCGATTTTGTGACCACGGACTCTTTTGATTTCCAGAACCAGAGAGTCGGCAATGTCGAGCGCAATGTAAAAACGATACGCGAGGGCTGGGAGTCGTTCGACCTTGGGGAGGAATCCATCCTCCACGCGGTCAAGATACTTGAAGGCGCGCAAACGGTCCTCTGGAACGGTCCCATAGGGGCTTTTGAAATCAAGGAAGGTTCCGTCGGCACCATGCGCCTTGCCAAGGAACTGGCAAGAATGGCCGAGGGCGGGAAAACAGTGATTATCGGCGGCGGAGATTCCGCTTCCGCGGTTACCATGGCAGGCGTCGCGGATAAAATGACGCATGTATCCACCGGCGGAGGCGCCAGCCTGGAATTTTTGGAAAGGCTTACGCTGCCCGGCATATCAGTGCTCGACCCGGAGATTTAAGGTTCCCCGGCCGGAATATTCCGGTTGGCGCCTGCAATTCCTTGCCCAAGCCCACGTGCCGGAAGAAAGCCGCAATGCGGGACTTGCTACCCGTATCGGCACTGATAGTCCTTGGGAAAATATAGCTGCGGCACAGTGTCCGCGCACTTGGCGCAAGGCCGGGAATACCCTTTGCTATAATGAAAGTAATACAGCATTGAAGTGCAGGCCGGACTTGCAGCACACGGAAACTTCCATGACTTCAAAGGAAAACAAATGAAAAAAACAACACTGCTTCTGCTCACTGCTTTTGTTATCTCCTGCCCGCTTTACGCCGGAACAACCGGCGGCAAGGCTTCAGCCGTCAAAACCCCGGCCAACGTCAAAGTTTCCGGCTACGGTCCCATTGAAACCATAGAGGGCGCACAGACAACCATAAGCTGGAACGCCGTGCCGGGCGCGACCGGTTACAACATTTACTGGAGCACCGTTCCGGGCGTAACCGAAAAATCCTCCGTCATAACTGCGTCCGCCAGCCCCTATGTCCACGGCGGACTTGCCTACGGACAGAGATATTATTACCGCGTGGCCGCGCTGAAAGGCGAGAAATCTTCCGCCCTCGGCAAGGAAACAAGCAGCCTGGCAAAAGTTTACACCACGCTTCAGCGGCAGATAGTGCCCACGCCGGTTACAGTCCCGGACAGCATCCGCCCTTTCGACATCTCCACATTCGCGGCCAACGGCCTTGGCAGATGGACTTACGGCCCGGGCGTCCCTTACACCAAGCGGCTGGACCTCATGCCCGCCGGCTACAAGGCGGATTCAGTCAGGAACACAGGCTCGCTGCTGCAGTTCTTCACCATAAGCGATATTCATATAACCGACGAGGAATCCCCTGCCGAGGCGGTGTTCTTCGGCCTTTCCAAAAAGGGGATAATCTCGGCCTATTCTCCTTCCATGCTGTATACCACCCACGTGCTTGACGCCGCCATCCGCACCGCGAATGCACTGCACAAGGAAAGCCCGCTGGACTTCGGCATATCGCTCGGCGACGCGGCCAACAGCACTCAGTATAACGAGCTGCGCTGGTTCATCGACGTGCTGGACGGCAAGACGATCAACCCCAGTTCCGGCAATCACGCCGGGGCGGACAAATGGGATTACCAGAAGCCTTATCAGGCCGCTGGCCTTGACCGGAGCATACCCTGGTATTCCACCCTCGGCAACCACGACCATTTCTGGGTCGGCTCCTTCCCCGTCAGCGACAAGACTCGCAAGGCCGCCGTCGGCTCCACGATGCTCAACATAGGCAACATCTTCACCAACACCCTTGGCACCGACAGCACCGGTTACTATATGGGCGCCATAGACGGCGGCACCGAATTCGGAACGCCCGTCGGCGCTGGCCCGGTGGAGAGTTTCACCACGCCGCCGACAGTAACGCCTGACCCGGACCGGCGCGAGCTTGCCCGCACAGAATGGCTGGGAGAATTCCTTAACACGGCCTCCCTGCCCGCCGGGCACGGCTTTACGGCCGAAAACGCCAAGAACGGTTTCGCATGCTATACTTTCATGCCCAACCCGAAGATGCCCGTGGAAGTGATTGTGCTTGACGACACGCAAAGCGACACCGACCCTTCCGACGGCTCAAAGGGCCCGGACTGGGGGCATGGCTCGCTTGACGCGAAACGCTATGCCTGGCTGGTCAACGAATTGGACAAGGGACAGGCGGCCGGCAATCTCATGATCATCGCCGCGCATATTCCCATAGGGGTCACCAAACCCGGCGCGCTTGAAGGCTGGAGCTCGCTTGCGGCAGTGACGGAACCCGACTTTATCGCGAAGCTCAAAACATATCCCAACCTCCTGCTGTGGATAGCGGGCCACCGGCATTTTTCGACCATCACGCCCATGCCCTCGCCCGACGCCGCACGGCCGGAGCTGGGCTTCTGGGAAGTTGAAACGGGCTCGCTGCGCGAATTCCCGCAGCAGTTGCGCACCTTCAAAATTGCACGCAACAGCGACGGCACCGTGTCGGTTTTTGTGACCAACGTCGACCCGATAGTGGACAACTCGCTCGCGGCAAAGGGCCGCTCATACGCCATTGCCGGAGGGCAGATATTCAACGCCTGGCAGACAGGGGTAGGCCCCAATGCCGAGCTGGTCAAAAAGCTTACCCCCGCGATGCAGGCAAAGCTGAAAAAACTGCATATACCGGCAAAATAAGACAGGCACGGCCTGACAGGTTTAAAAAACACCCCGCCCGACAGCGGGGTGTTTTATTTTGGTTTCAGACTGAAGCTCCGTTTTTGTACACTAAAGACATATTGATACCATCCGGTTTAATACAGTACGCAAACCACTCTGCCGGTCAAACAATACCCGATTCATCGCGGACGCGGACCGAAGAAACCCATCGGCATAACCCGAATCCGCACCGCCGCAGAAACCCAGACAAGGAGATTTTCAAAATGGACATTCCACGCATATTCACCATCAGCGAAAGCGCGCACCGCATTCACAACCCGTTCACGCCCGACAAGTTCGCCACTCTTGGCGCGGCACTGCGCATGGAAAAAGGAACGCGGGTGCTGGACCTGGGCAGCGGTTCCGGCGAAATGCTTTGCACCTGGGCGCGCGATTACGGCATAACAGGCACCGGCGTAGACATGAGCCCGCTGTTCACAGAGCAGGCGAACATCCGGGCCAAGGAATTGGGCGTGGCTGACAGAGTAAAGTTCATCCACGGCGACGCCGCCGGCTACGTCGCAAGCGAGAAGGCCGGCGTGGCTGCGTGCGTTGGTGCGACATGGATAGGAGGAGGAATGCCCGGCACCGTCACGCTACTGGCCAAAAGCCTGCGCGCTGGAGGCATCATCCTCATAGGGGAACCCTACTGGCGAAAAGTGCCGCAAACGGAGGCAATCGCCAGGGAATGCTTTGCCGACTCAATATCGGACTTTCTCATACTCCCGGAGCTTGTCGCGTCTTTCGGCAAGATCGGCTACGACGTCGTTGAAATGGTTCTGGCCAACCAGGACGGCTGGGACAGGTATGAAGCGGCCAAATGGCTCACCATGCGCCGCTGGCTTGAAGCCAATCCGAACGACGATATGGCGCGGGAAGTAAGGGAAAAGCTGGCCGCGGAACCCGTGCGCCACGCCGCGTACACACGCGAATATCTGGGCTGGGGAGTGTTCGCGCTGATGGCGCGGTAATTCCACAGACGCTTAAAAAGGCAACTGGAGCGGCATGAAAATGCCGCTCTTTTGCTTTGCCTGCTGTCCACCGGGCATACTCCCTCCGACGTCCCGCCACGGCATCGCAATTTGATTGCGCCGTGGGTAAGACTGTACAATTATTGAGACTGGAAATACTTCCGCCGTCCGGACTGCCGCCTTAAGCGCCGCAAGTCCGTGGATAGAGGATAACATCCCGGAGAAAAACGTGAAACACATATTGGCACTCGTCGCACTGCTGACATTTTCCTGCCCCGCTATGTGCGCGGGAACAATCGTCGTGTCCACTCCTGCGGCAAAAGGCGGCGAACCCGCCGCTCCGAAGTATACGCCGGAAATAGTGGAAAACCTGCTCCAAACGCTCCGGGTTGGCGGAATACCTCAAGCCACGATGGACGAGGGTGTGAACAAATTCCTTCAGCGCAACGGAAAAACATGGGAAGAGAACCCTTATCTCCCGGAATTTACACCCTATATACCCAAAGATTCGCTTTCCGAAAACGAGAAACTCCAACTGGCCATGTATCTATGGGCATGCAATGATTTCGACAATGCCATCCCGCTGCTGAATAACATAAGGGAAGACAACCCCGCCGCTCAGGGTTTGTACGCGGTTCTGCTGTATACCGGCCGGGGAATGAAAAAAGACGAGCGGACCGGCAAAAAGATGTTCGAGGACAACAAGCCGGCTCTCATGCGCCTGGCCCTCGCAAACGCCAACAGGGAAGCCATCATCGCGCTGGCGCTCGGCTACGCGACCATTCCAAAAGACGCAACAGGCAAATCCGCGCTGCCCGAAGGACAGGCCGTGGCAGCCCCGTTGCTGAAAAAGAGTGACCCGGTAGCCATCATGATGCTTGCTCCGGCAAATATAACCCCTACGGGTTCCGGCAGCATGGCGGACGGCGTCGCAGCAATTACGCGCGCGGCGGAACTGGGACTGCCTCCGGCCGAGATGATGCTTGGAGTAATGTTTAAGGACGGATTGGAAAAACCGAAGGACGGCGCCAAGGCCGTTTATTGGCTCACGAAAGCCGCCGACGGGAGAATGATGCCGGCGCAGCTACAGCTTGGAGAGATGTACTGGAATGGCGCCGGTGTGGCCAAAGACCAGGCGAAAGCGCTTGAGTGGTATCATAAAGCGTCAGACATGAGGTGCGCCGCCGCCTCTCGCAAACTTGGCTACGCATACGAAAAGGGCATCGGCACAAAGCGCGACACACAGCGCGCGGTGGAATTTTACCGGCACGCCGTTAAATACGGGGACATCACAGCCCTTAACAATCTGGGAACCTGCTATTACGACGGCATAGGCCTGCCATGGAATTACAAAGAGGCCTATATTCTGTTTGGAGTGGCAGCGGCGCTGGGCGAACAGTCCGCCCCGAAAAACAAGGCCATCGCGGCGGAAAGGCTCACGCCGGATCAGATAAAGCAGGCCGACGCGGAAATAGCGGCGCGCAAAGCCGCCTGGCCCCATTAAGCGAACAAAGAAACCTATTGCCCCGCGGATTATGCGGGGAAGAAAGCCCTATAATACTGAAGACATGAGATACTACAGCAAACAATTCCTGGTTGCGCTTGCGGCACTTGCAATGGCCGGATGCGCTTCAGCAAGGAAAGCATATGCACCTAAAGCGGAACTCCTCAAACCGCGCTACGGGTGTACGGGGTGCCCGACACCGCCATTTGCCGCCAGATACGAACCCGGAGGCAAGCAACTTACGTACATAGCCGCGTTGCATGAATCCGGAACCGGAAGCCGCACGTTCCGGCTTATCCGCGAAGAGTTCGACAGGCTCAAACCCCAGCTTGTAATTGTGGAGGGCATTCCGCGAAATGCCGGAGAGGACAACCCCGCCTTCATTTCCGTTGCCCGGCAAAATGCCGGCGTCATGGAATCATATTACGTGGTTTCGCTTGCGCTCGGGGCAAAGGCGTCCTTCGCGGGAGGAGAGCCGTCACCTCAGGACACAAAAACACGCCTTTTAAGCGCCGGATACAATGGAAAGGACATCTTCGGGCATGGCGTCGTGCAGGAAATTCCAGTAAGGAAACAGCAGGCCCCGTCTGCCGGACTAGACGATTCATACATGGAAATATCAGAGAACCTGACTCGGATGTATAGGCTTGGAGAGAGCAGTATCATGCCCGAAGCCGAGTTCATAAAATGGTATGAGCAAAAGAACGGAAAGCGCTTCGACTACAACGCCGTCACCCCGCAAGAAACCGCGCCGTACAACAACCCGGATTCCCTGTTCACTCAAAAAATGGGTTTTGAAATCATGAAGGTAAGGGATACGGCCATATGCGCCGCGATAGCGGAGGCACTGAACAAATACGACAGGGTTTTGGTAGTGTACGGGGCGGGCCATTTCGGCATGGAGCAGGATATTCTCTCCGACATGCTTGGCCAACCGACATTTGAGGCGCAGTCCAAGGGTAGCGCCCGCTGATACGCCACCTTTTCAACCAGACCGCACAAGCAAAACATTGAAGCCCCACCTGAAGTTCAGGCAGGGCTTTTTTCGTTTTGCTTGACCGTTTCCAGGATAAATTCCATATTCCGGCAGGGAAAGATGAAGGCAAAATAGTTCTGGTAGAACTCGGGCGAAACACCGGCAATAATTCTTCCGGGCCAGGCCAATGGACTACGTCCGAATAGCAGCCGTTTGCGCAAGAGCCTGAAATGCACTCCGTTACGCGCTCCGAAGCTGTTCCATCCGGCATCGCAATACGGCAGGAGCACGGAAAGGCCGCGATGACGTTGATGACTCAAATCACCATAGGACTGATAAGACGAAAAATGCGGCGTAATGATGCGTACCCGCGCGCCATGTCTTGTAATGCGGTATATCTCCTTCATCATCAGATCAGGGTCGTCCAGATGCTCTATCAGGTGTTCCACCAACACCTCAGAAAACGCATCCGCTTCAAAAGGCCAGGGAGCGCGGTTGAGGTCGCAAATAACATCCGCGCCGGAACGGGAGGACCAGTCCACGTTTACATATCCCGGCAAAAGATTTGAACCGCAGCCCAGATTGATTTTCCCGTCCATAAAAACCTCCGGATTATCTGTCGCAATCATTATATCCTATTTTGGGTTATTCCAAAACAGGTTATTACAATCTGAATATGCCGGAAGGAAAGTCCCAACTCCATACAGACAGGTATGGGCGTTTTGTCAAACGCCTTGTGCAATCGCGTATCGACAGCGGACTTACACAGAGCGACGTAGCCAAAAAACTGGGCAAGCCGCAGTCTTATGTGTCAAAATGCGAACTTGGAGAAAGACGGGTGGACTTTACGGAGTTGGAAGCGTTCGCGGAAATTTACGACAAACAACTGGACTATTTCCGCACCGATTTTTCGCACGCCAAACATTCCCGCAAAACATGACCGCAGTTCCCCCTTTTCGCTTATCCCGCAACACCTGGAAATCATGAAAACAACTCCGCTAAAAATTGGAAACATACCCGCGTTGTTGTGGGGAGAACCGGCCGACAGGCTGTTCATAGCCGTGCATGGACACATGTCCCGCAAGGACGACACTGTAATTGGAATGGTGGCCGAAGCGGCGGCCGAAAAAGGCTGGAGAACGCTCAGCTTCGACCTGCCGGAACACGGGGACAGGAAAACCGAAGGCCGCGCCTGCACCGCCGAAAACTGCGCGGCAGACATCGCTTCCGTGCTGAACTATGGGACGACGATGTCAAAGGAGACAAGCCTTTTTGGCTGCAGCATGGGAGCCTACTTCAGCCTGCTGGCCTGCGGGAATGTCCCCCTGCGGCAATGCCTGTTTCTGTCCCCCGTGGTGGACATGGAGAGGCTGATTCGCGGAATGATGGCCGCACTCGACGTAAGCGAAGCCCGCCTTGAACGGGAAAAGCGCATACCCACCCCCTTCGGACAGACGCTGGACTGGGATTATTACAGCTATGTGAAGGCACGGCCCGTGAATGCCTGGAAGCATCCCACCGCGATACTCCATGCGGACGGCGACAAGGTGTCCGAACCGGCGGCGGTAGCGGCGTTCGCGCATAAATTCGGCTGCAGGCTTCAGACCGTCCCCGACGCGGAACATTATTTCCACACGGAAACGCATTTATCCGTTTTCCGTCAGTGGCTGCGGGAGACTATCATTTAGTCCCAGTCCTCCGTTTACAATGCTCCGTGCGCTGAAAACCATCCGGCATCAAGCTGTCTATTACGGTGAAGTGCCGATTTGATATAAACTGAACATTCACACAACGAGAATTATGAAACATATAGCGCGGGTGGCCTTGCTGCTTTCAATATCCTGCACGGCATATGCTCAACAGATGCCGGAACAGCTGTCGCGTTATGAGAAAATATTCCCCGCGCTTGAGGCCGTAGCAAAGGAAGTGTGGACCGGAGCGGAAGTTCCATATAAAGACTTGCCCGTGCTTGATTACGACTTGGACGCAAAGACGGAATTCCTCATCAATTATCCCGCCACGCCGCCAGCCGACTACATCGCTACGCCCCACATAGTAAACGGCAAGACGGTATACAAAAAACAGGGAGCGCTTTCCTCAGCTTTTCCAGGCGGACAGTGCTGCCGTAATATAGGGGGAATACCGACCGTCACAATGGGCTATCCCTCATCCGCCGGGGCGGAAGATATCCTTCGTATCCTGCTGCATGAAGGTTTTCATCATTACCAGCAGGAAAGCCTCTACAAAACAGACACCGACAGCGTTCTGACGCGATACAAACGGGATTATCTTCGGTATTCGCCAGATTCAATCGACTACGCCACCACACTGGTTGCGGAAACCAGAATACTCGCGGAAATGACCGACTCCCGGGTCCGTAATGAGGGAAGCGGGGAAAAAGAGGGATTGGGGAAACTGGCCGCGCTGGGAACAATCCGCAAGAAACAGCTGCCGGAACCAGTCAGCCTTGGAGAAGATTCAGAATTCCTGATTGAAGGCACCGCAGTCTATGTGGAACTGCGCGGGCTGGAGCTGATCATCGGGGGAAAGCCCGGCTTGCACATATCAACGGGAACGCTGAAACAGCTTTACGGGCAATACGCGGACCATTACGGTCCGGCCATGCTCCGCAATCAAATCAATCTGACCGGCACCGCCCGAGGGGAAATGACATACCGCCACGCGTTGGCGCTTATCAAATTGCTGGAACGCACGGCACCGTATTGGCATACCGGGATTTTCCCGTTATTACCCGGAAACAACACTTCAAAGAAACAAGCAGAGCACGGTCTTCTCAAACACATATCCGACCATAGCCTGGCAAAGATGCTGGCGGCCGCCGTCAACATATCTCCGGCGGAAGCAAGGGCTTTGACGGCGGCCGCCAGCATCTTTGCCAGGCTATGGTCGGATATGA
>CAYPTM010000008.1:0-21161 GCA_964413345.1 uncultured Elusimicrobiales bacterium | reverse complement strand
ATTGCTCCCTCTTTCTCTGGAAGTGTGGTCGCTTTTAGCTCCAGTTTTACTAGAGGGTCATAGGAATCGTATGCTTTTAAATTATCAAAGTATTTATAGACAATTTCCCATAAGTAATCAGTGTATTTATAGAATTCTTCACCTCTACTCCAGATTTCCATGGATTTACTGAGTAAATCAAGATATTTTTCCTGA
Organism: uncultured Elusimicrobiales bacterium; assembly: GCA_964413345.1. Taxonomy (GTDB): domain Bacteria; phylum Elusimicrobiota; class Elusimicrobia; order Elusimicrobiales; family Elusimicrobiaceae; genus CAYPTM01. Next base: position 20,966 of record CAYPTM010000008.1, on the reverse strand, counting down.
AGTCGCGGGTCGGATAATTTGCGCAATGGCGATGAGAATCCATCGGTGCTTGCCAGTTCGTGGTCAACTTCGGTTAAAAAGTGGGCCCCATCTTGAGGCTCAACAGGTTTGGCTCTATTTACAATTTCATCTAATCTCCAGTCTATTGCTTCTGTATCTTGGTATTTAGTTATAAGGAGGCTATTTGCTAGTTCCGCCAACTGTCTGGCGTTTGATTCCTCACGAGCTTGATAAAGGTCAAATACTTCTTTCAGAAAATTCGGGTCCCTTGACTGCTCTTCTGCGGCAAGTAATGCGCCTTTGCGTGCGCTTATGTCCAAATCCGACTTTATAAATGAACGCAGGATTGGCAGGCCGGATGCGATGGGGCAACGCTTGATGATGTCAATAAAATTGGATGGATTGAGTTTCCTTAGATCATTTTTAGTGTCGCGATATACTTCCACCACAGAATTAAGTTCTTCCTCCCTTATCTCGCCAAGACCAGCAAGTATCTCGGCAGTGTTGTCTGTGGAAAATGGCAAGTAGTCTATAATTTTCTGACGATATGGCGCGAGATCTATTCCCAGGTGTTTTGCTGCAACAATTGCAGAGGCGAATATCAGGGCATTTGTTGATATGGTAATAGTTCTCTGACTCGAATCGTTGTCGATTTTAACTTTCCAGTCTTTCGGTATATATTTTTCAAAGACCGTGCCAGTAATTAGCAGTGCTAATCTGTCTTTACTTCCTTTAGTCAATCGCGTGTCCAAAATAGCAAAGTTCTTGTTGTAAAAATCGAAAACATCTGATGAATATTTATTTTTTTGGGGCTCAAGCAGCTTTTCGAACTCTTCTACGATTTTGAGTGTTCTGACTTCATCAAAGTCCTTATGCATTCCGCATTTTTTTATCCAATCTTGATATGCATCTGGCAATAATTTGCAACCTTCCTCAAAAACTTCAGTAGCATTATCTCTAGTGGACCGTTTTACCCAAGTCATAATCTCAAATGGCTCAAAATCCGGAAGAGTATTGCGTAATGTTTTAATATATATAGGAATATCTTCCTTTTTGATAATTTCCGCAAGAAATGGGATGGCGGAATCTAATGCGAGCGAGGAGGATGGGCTTCCTATCAACTTTCTTAAAATAATTTCAATGAAATCGGGTGTTTCCTCTCTTGATAGCTTCCACAGACTCGTAAGAAAGGCTGATTTTTCGGCGTTATAGTTGCTGCCGTCATCCTGGGCAGCTTGAACCAAGGTATCTTGAACTAGTGTTTCTATCTCCTTATTCCATATCCTCCGAATGTTTTGCGTGATTTTTCCATCGCTATCCTTAAATATGGCACTATCTTCAAGGAATTCGCGCCGGAAGTCTGAATCGGTATTAAATGCTTTCAGGAAAGTTTTAATCGATTCCGGTTCTTGCATTTCAAAAAAACCGTATCTTCCATCTATCATCCCTTTTTTTGTGGCATCTATCATTAGTGAAACTGTTTTTTGGTGATCTGGGTTGAGTCTGCGGGATGTGGCAAGGAATATTTGGGCTAGGTGTTTGTCTGACCAAGGACACTCTGGCAAGGAGTCAAGAACATCGCCAGCTTTTAAGTCGATGAGTGCAAACAGCGCGCTTCTTGTGATTGTACTGGGAACATTTGCTATTTTCAATTGATCTAGTATTTTTTGTTTCCAGTATGTGCTATCAATTGTCTTGCTATTTCTGGCGGCATCGCCGATTATTCCTATGACATTCGCTATATGCTGTGCATCTGTATCTTGTTTTGCCGCTGCTAATTCTGCTTGCAGGTTGTGCTCTGCTGGGAGCTCCATTAGGTTGCCCAGCATGTTTTCCACTTCATTGGGTATATTGTGCTTAGCCTCTTTATAGTGGCGCAGTGTATTTATAACGATTTCTTTCCGAAGCTCTGCTGAGATTTTTGCTGGGTCTACTTTAGAGAGTACCAATAATACATTTTCATCAAAATGTATGTTCCCCTTTATTCCTGAATAATCTATTAGTTGAGTTATAATTTCAGGATTCATGTCTGCAAAAAAAGAAAGTGTATTGATCCATGAGGGAACTAGAAGATTTAGTGTTTTGTCAGTAGAAAACTCAAAGGCGGTATATATTGGGTCACTGAAACGTGTGATTGCTTTGGCTGCCAAGTATTCTTGCAATTCTGTGTTTTCAAACTCAATACTATCAAAAGAGTCTGCGCTGACTTTTAATAAGGAATTATCCTTCAGAATTTTCAGGCCGTGTTTTGTGAATGCGATAAATTTTATATTGCAATGAAAATGCTCAAGAAAAGTTATTAGGTCATCACGGGAAATCGTATTTGTCTGGAAAATCTCCATTACGATGGCAATGTCTTCTAATAAGCGTTCTGTAAGCTCACTTTGTTGTATCCCTATCTTGGTCTCTTCCAGTTTCAACTTTTGATTTATAAAGTGGCGAAATAGGTTGTTCCGATTGATGCTGTTGATTTGCACATTTTTGGTATTCAAAAATGTGGCACAGTAAGATAAGTATCTGGGTATTTGAAGAGTGGATAATCCCGTTATGGCTTGCTGATCATGATTAAGCGCATAATCGGGCGCGCATTTTGAAAGATAGTCATGCACCTGATTTTTTGTAAATCTCAATAATTCCACAACGCGATACTGGTCAAAATCGGACGGTGCGGAGTTGGCAAACACCCATCTGGTAGTGATATATATTTGTAAGTTAGGGTATTTCTGTGAAATCCGTTTAATTTTATCAAGGACTCTCTGGCGGACATTTAATTGTATTTCATCTAGAGCATCCAGCAAAAGCGCTGCGGGCTGTTGCTTCAACCTAGCTAAAAACGTTGTGATGGTTTCCAGACAGTCGTTGTTTTTTAAATAGACCAGCTTGGTGCTAGTTTTTTTATTTTCCAAGCTGGCTTGTATTTTTTTAAGCAGGAAGGTTTTTCCTATTCCTGGCTCGCCGACTATCAAATTTCTTGGTTTCTCCGTGATATCTGTTATAATTTGGTCTTTCTGTTCAGATGTCACAAGTCCGAAGTTCCCTTCAGCATTGCGACGTTGTATTGCGTCATTTATGTTGGCATGAAAGCGGATATTCGGGGTGATATATATTGAACTGATATCAGTTTGAGCTGGAACTTTTGGATTGTTTTTGCATTCCATAATCTGCCGTTCCTATTCTTCTTTTGTGGGGGTCTTGCAGTGGGGCATTATCCTGCCCACTATTGCGCGGATGACGAACAGTTCCCGCTTGGCTATGCCGGAGCCAAACAGCGCGCGGCGCGTGTGTTCCTGCCGCAGTTCCGTGTTCACGCCGTTCTGGAAGCCTATCCTGACGAACATCTCGTCCAATTCCCGGACTGTCGCTTCCACATCCTCGCAGGTTGGCAGGGTGAGTTCCTTCTGCGTTATGCGCTTTGGCACGGCGACGCCCGCGGCCTTTGAAAGCTCGTAACAGCAGACAGCCGTCGCCTGTCCCAGGTTCATGGACGGGGTCTGGTCGCAGGTGGGTATGGAAAGCGTGGCATGCGCCCGGCTGATGTGCTTGTTGGTCAGGCCGGTCTTTTCCGGGCCGAAGATGACGGCAACTTTCAGGTCCTGCCCCTGCGGCCATCTGGAGGAGATGAACGCCCCCAGCTCCGGCAGCATGACGGCGGGACGGTCCGGCACGCGGTTTTTCATCGCCGTGGTGGCGAACACAAGCTGCCTGTCGGCCACGGCTTCGGAGAGCGAGGCCGCCATTTCCGCGCTGGCTATTACGTCGCGCGCGCCCACGGCGGAAGTAAGGGCGCTTTCCCCGTCGTCCGACACTTCCTTCCAGACAGGGGCGTAGGGCGATACCACCACCATTTTGCGGAAGCCGAAATTGGCCATGGCGCGCGCACATGCACCGATGTTGAGCGGGTTGCGGGGGCGGACAAGCACTATCTTGACGTCAATGGCCGGCATCTGGTTTCTTCCTCCGCGCGATGAGGGCCTTCCAGTCCGGCTCGGCGGGCGGCGTGCTCATGACGGGTTTTTCCCTCAGCATGGCCTTCATCCTGTCGTTGCCGGGGTTCAACTCCACCGCTTTTTCTGCGCACCATTTGGCCTGCGCCATCGCGCCTTCCTGCGCCAGCAGGACGGCCACGAACTCGAAGGCCGTCCAGTCCTTCGGGGAAAGGGTGGCGTTCTGGGCGAAGTCCGCCACGGCACTGTCCGTGTCGCCGGTGATGAGGTGGACGTTGCCGCGGTAGACGTAGGCCGCGTGTTCCGAAGGGTCCAGCGAGAGCGTCATGTCCAGATCGTCCAGCGCGCCCTTGTAGTCGCGCAGGTTGGCGCGGGCCAGCCCTCTGGTAAGGTGGAAGTCGGCGTTGGCGGGCTGAATCTCTATGGCGCGGTCCAGCTCGGGCAGGGCCTGCTCGTAGGCGTGGGCGGCTATGTGCATCCCGGCTATGGCGTAATGCGCCTCCGCGTGGGTGGGCTCTATGGTAAGCGTTTCGTTGAAGAGGTCGAGCGCCTCTTTCACGCGCCCGGCGCGCTGGTTTGCAAGCGCCAGGTTGAACAGCACGTTCGGCACTATGAAACCCAGCCTGCCCACGGCTTCGTAGTCGGATATGGCTTCCTTGAAATTTCCCAAGTCGAAGTTGAGGTTGCCGCGCTCGAAGTGCGCATGCCAGAAGTTGGGTTCCAGCGCCAGCACTTCGGAATAAAGTTTCAGCGCCCGTTCCGGGTTCGGGCTGCTCCCGCAGGACAGCAGCCACGCCAGGCAGAACAGCCCTATGGGGCTTTCGGTGTCCTCGGCGGCTATCTGCTTGCGCAGGCGCTCGCGTTCGGCGTCGTCCGGGGTGGCCATCGACTGCTTAAAAAGGTCGTCTCTTTCGGCTGGCGTCATTATGCCTCGTTGCGGTATTGTGCCCGCCCCTGAAGGCAGGGGCGGAGAAAAGTTCCTTCATCGCGGAGGCGCGCCCGCACTGGCGCAGGGCCTTCAGCACAAGGCCCCGGTTCTCCGGCTTGAAGTATTGCAGCAGCGCGCGCTGCAGGCGGCGTTCCGCCTCCCCTTTGGGGACATAGACCGGCTGTCCGGTGAAAGGGTCCAGCCCCGTGTGGTAGATGGAGGTGGCAAGCTCCATGGGGGCGGGTATGAAATCGTTCACCTGCAGGGGGCGGTAGCCCAGCCGCTTGAGGAAAACGGCCAGGTCGGCCATGTCCTCCAGACGGCAGCCGGGGAAGCCCGATATCAGGTAGGGGATGAGGTACTGCTCCTTGCCCGCCTTGCGGCTGGCTTTCGCAAATTCCTCCTTGAACTTCACGAACACGTCGCTGGGGGGCTTGCCCATGAACTTCAGCACGTGCGGCACGCTGTGTTCCGGAGCGACGCTCAACTGCCCGCCGGTGTGGCGGGCTGCAAGCTCGTCTATGTATTCGGGGCAGAGCAGGGCCAGGTCCATGCGTATGCCGCTGTTTACCAGCACGCGCTTCACTCCCGGTATCTTTTCGGCGGCGCGCAGAAGGCGGAGCTGCTTGGTGAAATCGGCTTTCAGGTTCCGGCAGATTGACGGGAACAGGCAGGAATGCCGCCGGCAGGACTTCATGGCCTCCGGGTCGCCGCAGGCCATGCCGTGCATGTTCGCCGAAGGGCCCCCTATGTCAGAGATGGTGCCGGTGAACTTTGGCGAGGCGGCCAGCTTCCTCGCCTCCGCCAGAATGGATTCGTCCGAACGGGACTGGATAAGCTTGCCCTGGTGCAGCGCCAGCGAGCAGAAACTGCACCCGCCGAAGCAGCCCCTGTGCGCGGTTATGGAATCCTTTATCATCTCCAGCGCGGGAATCGGCTCCGCGTAGGACGGATGCTGCCGGCGGAGATAGGGCAGGGCGTAGATTTTGTCCAGCTGTTCCGGCGCAAGCGGCAGTATGGGCGGGTTGCAGACCACGACCCTGTCCCCGTGCGGCTGCACCAGCGTTCTGGCGCAGTAGGGGTTGAGGTTTTCAAGAATGATTTTTGTCGCCGCGGAGAAAAGCTTTTTGTCTGCCTTCACTTCCTCGTAGGAGGGCAGCGCGGCGGCGTCATCGGAGGAGTGCGCCTCTCCCGCGCCAAGGGCGAAGGCCGTGCCCCTTATGCCGCGCATGTCGCGCAGGTTTTCTCCCCTGTCGGCGCGGCGGGCTATGTCGGTCACAGTGTAGTCCCCCATGCCGTAGACCAGCAGGTCGGCCTTGGAGTCCAGCAGTATGGAGCGGCGCACCGTGTCGCTCCAGTAATCGTAGTGGGCAAGGCGGCGCATGGAGGCTTCCACCCCGCCCAGCAGCACCTGCACGCCGGGGAAGGCTTCCCGCGCGCGCTGGCAGTAGACTGTGGCGGCCCTGTCCGGGCGGCCGCCGCCCTTGCGGCCGGGGGCGTAGTCGTCCTCGGAGCGGGTTTTTTTGTTCGCGGTGTAGTTGTTTATCATCGAGTCCACATTGCCGGACCCGACGGCAAAAAACAGCCTCGGCTTGCCGAAACGGCGGAAATCGGAACAGTCGGTCCACTTGGGGCGGGAGAGTATGGCCACGCGGAAACCGGCGTCCTCAAGCATGCGGCCTATTACGGCCATGGCGAAGGAGGGGTGGTCTATGTAGGCGTCGCCTGTGACAAGCACGATGTCCACATAATCCCACCCGCGCGCGGCCACGTCCTGCGCCGTAAGCGGCAGAAACAGTTCTTTCCCGTCCATATATACAGAGTGTATAAAATATAGCGTTCCCCTGCCTTTGAGCAGGCTCGGAATAAAAAAGCCCCGCGTGAAGCGGGGCTTTTTATTGCTCAAAAGTCATCTGTTCAAACTACAGCTTTTAACTGCGGTTTACTACTGCCGGATATTTATCCTCAGCGCATACGAAACACACGGAGTGAGGAGGTGTTACAGCACGCAAATTTGCCGGATATTTATCCGTTAGGGCTTGACATTTTCGGTATACCGTAGGTGTTACAACACGCAAATTTACCGGATATTTATCCGATGTAGCCGGTTAGCATAATGTCAATGCGGGTGTTACAGCACGCAAATTCGCCGGATATTTATCCTCGTATGACGATGAAAGCAGACTATATGCGGGTGTTACAGCACGCAAATTCGCCGGATATTTATCCTCCCATGTGGTGCGGAACGCTTAAGGGCGTGGTGTTACAGCACGCAAATTCGCCGGATATTTATCCCTTTAAAAGATTTATTTGCGTAGTCGAGCGGGTGTTACAGCACGCAAATTCGCCGGATATTTATCCTGGATTCTATTGCGGCACGGATTCAATCCATCTCAAAGAGCGCGAATAACACTCTATATATACAAACAGGCAAACCTGCATGTTGCGTCTTCCCGGAGCCGGGAACTGTCCATTGATGCGCGAAGCTTCGCTGAACTTTGTCCGGCCAAGCGTTTTCACGCCATGACTCATGACAGAAGACCTCTATTAGTTTAGCGTCAATCCCCTGCCCTGTCAACCTCCACGGGAAGCTTTACCTTTCCTAAGTATACCAGGCCGATGATTTTTGCAGCGTTTGCGTCGCTGTTCATTTTGTTTCCGCATCCCGGGTTGTCGCAGATGAAGAGATGCTTTCTTTTGTTGTTTTCAAATTTTTTCTTATCCTTTTGCTCTGCATAGCATGAAGAACAGTATTGGGATGATTTGCGGTAAGGTACGGTAACGGTTCTCATGCCAAGTTCCACCGCTTTCTCGGTAGTTTTATGGCGGATTTTCCCTGCGGCGAAGAAGGCCTGGCGCTTCTTTTTTTTGTCCTGGTCCATTCGGTCCCTGCCGGGCGCGGACCAGCCTCTCATGCTTTCAAAAACTATCAGGTCTGCCTTGTTGCTTTTGGCAAGATGCGTTATCGCGGCTGTGTTGGCCCTTGTCCAGTCTTTTATCATCCAACGCATATGCAGGGCAAGACGAATCATATCGTGGTTTCTTATTTCGCCGGTTCGCCCCGGAGCCGAGCGTTGTTCTGCTATCACTGCGGCATGCTTGCTCCATGTTTTGATATGTTCTCCAAGGTGCGCTGCTGTCAGGCCGGGAGCTTTGTTGTCCTTATCTCCTTGCATTTTCTCCTTGGGTCTGGTGAGGCCAAGCTTGCTGTTTGCTATTGGAATTGTCTCTATAAAGCGGTCCCCGTCAAATATCGCCACGGCGCTGCCGGTTGTGCCGAGGTCAACAGCCATTATGCGCGGCCCGGCGTGTTCTGGACCGCGCGTAAAAGAGTTTTCAAGCAGTTGTTTAGCCTCGTCCAGAAATAGCTGGTCCTGTGATTCGCGCGGATATTTATGTCTGCGTAAAATGTCAATTTCTTCCTGTGTGACGCCGAAGCGGGATTTAAGGTGTTTTGTCTTGAATCGGAAACCCACATGGGCATGGGTGCCGGTGAAGATGACATGCACGCTGGTTATATCGGCTTCTTCGGGTTTGGGAGAATAATCTTTAGGCCAGGGGCGAAAGCCGAAATCGAGAAATTTCCCTTCCGCCATGTCTTCCAGACGAAGCGATACGACGCTCCGCGCAAAATCTGTTTTGTAAAAGCCAGCGCCAAAGATTTTAGGCATGGGCAGTGTATGAGCCGAAGGATACTTGAATGATGGCTTTTGCGGGCCGCTAAGATAATACCGCCGCCACTCCCGGTATTTCGCGTCCAGCGGCTGAAGGTCAGGCTCTTTGGAAAGGAGTTCCTTGTACTTAAGGCATAGGTCTGTGTGTTTATTGAAAGAACACGGTTTTGAGTCGTCTAGTTTTAAACAGTGGGGAAATTTCCCCTGCCATTGCTTTACTGTATCGAGGCTTACTTCCAATGTGGCAAGGTAGGTTTTTAACTGCTTGTCGAAATGTCGCGCGTTTGGATTAACTTTCTTCCCTGCCAGATAATCACGTAGGTTTGACATGAAATATTTCCTTACGTTTATATCTTTGGCGGAGTCCTTGAGGAATTTTGCATACTTAATACACAGCGCAGTGTGGTTCTGTTTCCCGCGATGTATGCCCGCATAGCGGCAGTCATCCCTGTTTTCCTTAAGTATTGCCCAAGAGCAAATTCTGGGGCGTTTATCCCGAATATTCATTGCTTTGAAGATTGCGTTGAATCTGGTCCTGATTTCAGGGGTGAGTTCGGGATTCCGCTTTTCCCACGCTTCCTTCTCTTTTGCCCATTCCGCATGCTGCCGTTCCCAGTTCTCCACGCCACGCTGGTAATGAGCAATGATGTAATCCGCTGCGGAACGCAAAACTATTTGCCTGAGTGTTATGCCATATCCGCCAAGGCGCTTAAAAAGTGACGCTACGATAGACTGTCTGGGGAACTCTGCCATCCGTCTTACTGTGTTCCGCAATTCCTCCGTAGGTCCTATTTCATCTATGGAAGATATGGGGGCAATACCGGAAACTGAGTCAAACAATATTCTGCGGCAGCGGTCGGGGTCGGCATCTTCCTGCCCAGCCGGTGGAACCGGAACCAGAAAATAATTCCAAAAGATATCAGTGCCGGTGTGTCCATGTTTGCCTCCCGGTCTGATGCCCATTAACCATTGGCAGATTTCGGCTACATCCAGATTGAATTGCTCAAAGTGTTTTCTGAAGCGGAGTATGTTGGATTTAAACTCCGTGTGCGGCTGTTCCCCTACCCGGTGCAGACTGCGGGACAAAGTTCTAGATTCGGAATATTTTGTCGGCAATGATGTTGATGCCATCATTTCCCCCTAATCCTCACTGTGTGTTCCAATTAACCAAAAAATAGCAAATATGGCCTCTTTTGCCTACCTCTCCTATGTCGGGATAGAAGCATATTTGTACAATGCAATCAGACGGGTGGGGGACTTTGCCTCAGCTGTTGTTACATTTGCACACTTAATGGAACACCTAAATGGGAAACACATTGACGGACCCTTTTATTGGCAAAAAGAAGATTGCGCCCTATTCTGCCGGACCCTTGTCCGGGCTGACTTTTGCCGTAAAGGACAATATAGATTTAGCTGGTGACATCACCGGCTATGGCAGTCCCGCGTGGGCCGCTGCCCATTCAAAGGCCGCCGCCAACGCTGTCTGCGTGGAACAACTGCTGGCTTCCGGCGCGGAGTGCGTGGGCAAGACAAAATCCGACGAGCTGGCCTACAGCCTCCTGGGCGTGAACCCTTTCTATGGCACGCCGCTTAATCCCGCCGCGCCCGACAGGGTTCCCGGCGGGTCTTCCAGCGGTTCAGCTTCTGCCGTCGCGTCCGGTCTGGCGGACTTCGCCCTTGGCACCGATACCGGCGGCTCAATCCGCGTTCCGGCGGCCAACTGCGGCGTCTGGGGATACAGGCCTTCGCACGGGGCCATTTCCCTGTCCGGTGTGTTAAACCTGGCTCCCTCCCATGACACGGTAGGCGTACTCGCCCGCGACGGCGGCGTTTTGCTCAAGGCCGCGGATGCGCTGCTCTGCGGAGGGGATTCCTCTGATTATCCCGTCAAATCCATATGTGTGGTGGAAGACCTCTTCAAGATGTGTTCGGGCGGCATCAAGGATGCGCTCTCTCCGGCAATTGGTAAATTGGGTAGAGTGTGCGCTGTCCGCTCTGTTACCCTGTCTGAAATTTCGGGCTGTAATGCCGACTGCAGTGTGCTTTTCGGAGAGCTCGGGTATCTCCTTTCTCTTGAAGTCTGGAACACCTTCGGCGCGTGGATTGAGCATGACGCGCCTCCTCTCAGCGATGGTGTCCGCCATAATCTCGCCAATTACGCCGCCGCGCTGGACCGCAAGGAGGCGCAACGGCATATCGCTTTCGCGGCAGGATTCCGCAGGAACCTGAACAGCTTCCTAGCGGATGGGGAAATGCTCTGTTTCCCTACGGTGGTGGACCCCGCGCCGAGGCTGGATGAACTTTCGCCGGAATTTTATGCCGGGGATTATGTGCCGCGCGCCATGGGCGTCAATGCCGTGTCCTGTCTGTCCGGCGCGCCGCAAATAAGCGTCCCCGCCGCAAAAGCCGGGGGAGTGCCCGTCGGTCTTTCCTTCCTCGCCGCGCGCGGAAGGGATATGTCTTTGGCGCGCTTCTGCGCCGCGTTGCCGCTTGGCTGACCCTCCCCGGGTCATGGCGCGGCTTAAGGCATAGTTGTAAAATATAGACGGACAGCCGTTTCCACAACTATGAAATATTCCGCAATACTTTTTACTGTCGTCGTCTGGGGCGCAACGCTCGCCTTCACCCGCTCCATCCTCGGCGTTGTTTCGCCCTCAACGGTGGTTTTCCTCCGCTGTCTGCTGGGCACGCTCACCATGCTCGTCATCTGCGGGCCCTATGACTGGGTAAAGGATTTTACCCTTGAACAGTGGGTAAAGGCCGCCGTGTCCGGCCTCGTGGGCGTGTTCGGCGTGCAGTTCGTGCAGGGCTGCGCCCTCAATTACACCAGCGCAAGCCATGCAAGCTGGCTTGTCGGCTCCATCCCCATGCTCATCGCGGGCATGGCGGTGCTCTTCCTTAAGGAGAGGATAAGTTCCATCCGCGCGGCGGGCTTCCTGCTCGGCTTCGGCGGAGTCCTCGCCGTTATATTTTCAAAACAGAGCGTCGCGGGCGTCGGCATAATACCCACCGGCATGGGCGATATGCTGAGCCTGACAAGCTGCATACTGTGGGGCGTATATGCCATGCTTGTCAGCAAATGGTTCGAGGGTGTCCCCCAGCGCCGCGTCACGCTAATCAACATGGCGGCCTCCCTGGTCGTGATGACAGTCATCGCGTGGTTCGACACCGGGTTTTCGGAGTTCGGGAAGATTTCCTTCGGCGGCTGGATAAACGTTATTTACCTCGGGGTGTTCTGCTCCGGCATCTGCTATTACCTGTGGAACCGCAGTCTTGAGGAGCTGGGCGCGCAGAAGGCCGGCTCCTTCATCTACATAGAGCCGCTGGTCGGCGTAATCACAAGCTGGCTGCTGCTGGGCGAGCACATCTCCGGCGTGGCCTTCGCGGGCGGCGCGCTCATCATGGCCGGCGTCTACTGGATAAACGGCGGGCAGTTCGGCACGCATCTGCTGCGGCGTTTCGCCAATTTCGAGATAGGTTTCTGATGAAATACCTGCCGGTACTCTTCACGGTGACGGTGTGGGGCGCGTCGCTCGCCTTCACGCGCGACATCCTGAGCGGTATTTCCCCTTCCACACTGATATTCCTGCGCTGTCTGCTTGGCACGCTGACCATACTGGCCATGTCCGGGTCCCTCGGCTGGGTGCGGGAGCTTACCCGCCGCCAGTGGTTCGAGGCGGCGGCCTCCGGTCTGGTCGGTGTCGTCATCGTTCAGCTTCTGCAGGCATATGCGCTCAGGAACACTAGCGCCAACCACGCGGGCTGGCTGGTCGGCCTCATGCCCATGATGATTGCCGCCATGACGGTGGTCTTTTTGCGGGAGAAGATAAGCGGCGTGCGGACGGCGGGTTTCCTGCTTGGCTTCGGCGGGGTGGTGGCGATAGTGCTTTCCCGCCAGAGTGCTTCCGGCGGGGTGATAATACCAACCGGTTTCGGGGATTTTCTCTTTATAATCAGCGCGGTGATGTGGGCGCTTTACGCGGTGCTGGTCAGCCGCTGGTTCGACGGCGTCCCGCAGACGCGCGTGACGCTGCTTAACATGGGCATCTCGCTCGCGGTGATGGCCGTGGCGGCGGGGCTGGACACTGGTTTTTCGGAACTGTCCTCCATAAGCTGGCGCGGCTGGCTGTGCGTGCTGTATCTTGGCGTGTTCACTTCCGGCCTGTGCTATTACCTCTGGAACAAAAGCGTGGATACGCTCGGCCCGCAGCGGGCGGGCTCGTTCATGTATGTGGAGCCTTTCGCCGGCATGGTGTCCAGCTATTTCGTGCTGGGCGAGCATACGTCCGCCGCCGCGCTCTGCGGCGGGGTGCTTATTCTGCTTGGCGTCTATTGGGTGAACGGGGGAAAATTCGGGACGGGGCTTATCAGGAAGCTGGTGAATTTCGAGATAGGCTTCTAGCGCTTCACGTAAAACCGCTTTACCACAAAACCTTTGCGCGGCCCGCGCAGCAGCATTATGGGCACCAGTATCAGCAGCCCTATTACCAGCGCGGCCAGAAAAACCCAGAAGAACATGAAGGCAGCCACGGCGGTTATCGCCCCGCCTATAATGTAGCGGGCCATGCGGAAAAAACCGCTTCCGCTTTTGGGCGCGGCCTGCTTTTCAGTGGTATTACGTGCGAAGGGAGGGGGGGAGGAAACCACTTCCGGTTCCACGGTCTCCGCGCCGGGGCGCGGGGCTTCTTCCGCTTCGGCGGTGATTATCATGGCCCTTTCCGGCGCAGAGTATGCCTGCCCTTCCCTGCGGGGGACGGACGCTATCTCCGGTTCCACGGCGGTTTCCGCCGCGCGGTTCATTTCTTCCTGTCCGGTCATAAAAGTTCCAGTGTGGAGTCGAACACCTGATCGTTGAGGACGAGGTTTATCGAGTGCCCGAAACTCTGCCCCACTATGTAGTTGCGCTCGGTAAGCGCCGCCACGAAGGGGCGGAAATCCTCCTGCCTCCACGCCAGTATATCAACGCGGGACGGGGTTCTCAAGTCATCCTTCAGCGTTTCCCGGTATCTGCGGCCCGTTTCGAGCGAGTGGTGGAACGCCACTATGCGCGAGGCCCCGTACTTCCGCACGGCCTTGCCCATCTTGTTGGTGGAGGCCGCGCCGCATTCCCCCCAGACCGCCACGCCGCCCGCCTCGTCCACGCAGAGGAAGTCCGGCACGTAGCCCAGGTCCACTATGGCGGGGTGGTCGTGCCCCGGCGGGATTATGGGCTGCAGCTCCCAGAAGATAAGGGCGGCCGTCAGGCGCAGGGCCATATGCTCCAGCGGTTCTTCCTCGCTGCCTACAAGCAGCAGGTTGCGGTGCCCCTCGTTGATATTGATGTCGAAACGCATTGTGAGGCTCATGGTAGTTGTCCGGCTCGCAGGCATTTTGTGGCGGAAGATACGCCGCCGGCCCGTGCGGGTGGGATTACCTATATTCTACATTTTCCAAGACCCCCATGCACGTGTCCGCGGTGTTCAGGATAGCCAAAACGGGCCAATTGTTGTTTAATGGTTTCTGAGGATAAACATGATGACTATGCTAAAAACAGGCGTATTTGCTCTCTTCGCGGCACTGTCCGCGCTCATTTCACTCTCCCCGGCGGCTGTCTGTCAGGCGGCGCAGGAGCCGGCCTCCGGAGCGCCGCGATATGCTCTGCCGAAGTGGACCATAATGGTCTACATAAACGGAAAGAACAACCTTGAGGAATACGCCTTCCGCAATTTCTTCCAGATGGAGCAGGTGGGCAGCAACTCCAACGTCAGAGTGGTGGTGCAGCTTGGCCGCATGGGCACTTATTCCACCAAGGACGGCGGCTGGAGCGGCTGCCGCCGCTATCTTGTAGGCCATTATCCTTCCGACACGAACACCATCTCCTCCCCGGTGGTTTCCAGCACCTCTGTGTGCGACATGGGCGATTACAACAATGCCATAGATTTCTTCACCTGGGCCAAGACCAACTATCCGGCCGACCACTACATGGCCATGCTGTGGAACCACGGCTCCGGCTGGGAAAAATCGCGCGCACGCCTGCGCGGCATTTCCTACGACGACCAGACCAACAACCATATAACCACCCCGCAGATGGCTTCCATACTATCGGCGCTGGGCCATATCGATTTGTATTCTTCCGACGCCTGCCTCATGCAGATGGCGGAAGTCGGCTACGAGCTGAAGGATTATGTGGATTACATCGCGGGTTCGGAGGAGAACGAACCGGGCGAAGGCTACCAGTACGCCACTTTCCTTACGGCTGTCAACGCGTCCGACTTCAGCCCCAGGGCCGTGGCGAAAGCCGCCGTGGACACCTATATAGACCAGTATTCCGCCGCGGACGGCGTCACCCATTCCTATATCGTTACCTCCGCGCTGCCTGGCCTTGTGACGCGCATAAACACGCTGGCTTCAGCCCTCATGTCCGCCAGCGAACATTCGGTGGTCCGCGCCGCGCGGACATCCGCTTTCAACTATGGCAGCGCAGGGGACAGGGACATTTCCTACTTCGCTTCGCTGGTATCCTCCTCCACCGCCAGTTCGGCCGTCCAGACCGCCGCGCTGGACCTGTCTTCCTATACTGCCAATTCCGTGGTTCTCTACAACCGCACCAAGGGAAGCGATTACGTAAATTCCTACGGCCTGTCGATTTACCTGCCGTCCAGTTACTCCATCACCGGGTACAGCGAGCTCGCCTTCGCGCAGAACAGCACCTGGCCTTCGTTTCTTAACTGGCTCTTCAACACCGTCCGCGTGGAGGGCACTATCACGCTGAACGGCACGCCTCTTGCCGGGGTGACCGTATCCGCTTCGGGCGGTTCTTCCGCCTCCGCGGTAACTGACTCCAACGGCGTTTTCGCCCTTTCCCTGAATAAGGGTGCCGCCTACACTCTGGTTCCGACAAAGAGCGGATATGTCTTCTCTCCGGCGAGCATCCCGGTTGCCAGTCTGTCGGCCGATTCCTCCGGCAATAGTTTTACGTCCGTCCCCGGTTCCACGGCCGTCCTCCTGGGCGAAGCCTCCAGCTATCCCAATCCCTTCGCGGCGCTGAAAGGCGAAAAGGCGAAGATACATTACACCCTTGATACCGCGCGCGACGTCAAAATCCGCATCTACAACACCATCGGCCAGCTTGTCTGGCAGCAGACCTTCCCTGCCGGTACCGCGGGCGGCACCGTCGGGGTCAACGAAGTTCTGTGGGACGGGCGCAACGGCGACGGAAAGACGGTCGGGCGCGGCATATACCTTGCCGCGCTTGAAGCCGGCGGCGAACGCGTCACTTTGAAAGTGGGGGTGCGCTAACATGAAAAACCTTGCTTTCCTCTCCTTGTCGGCCATGCTTTTCGCCCTGCCCTGCCGGGCTGAACGCTACAGCGTCACCTCGCCGGACTTCTTTCTGGATTCCGCTTCCGGCGCGCGGGCGCTTGCCATGGGCACGGCGCAGACGGCAGTCGCCGAAGGCCCCTCCGCGCTTTACTGGAATCCCGCCGTTCTGGGCGAACCCGCACGCGACGCGGCATCCGCCGGGTATTCAAAACTGTTCGGCGGTGCCTCGGTTTCGGACGCCGGGCTTTTCCATTCCTTCAACGCTCCCTTCGGCGCGGCGCTGGCTGTGGCGCATTACTCCATAACGGATGCGGTGGAACGCGATTCGCTCAACAACGTCACCGGCTCGTTCGGGGACAGAAGGACCGCCGTTCTGGGCGGCGCGGGCTTTCAGTATTCCCGCTCCCTCTATTTCGGGGCGGCGGGCCGCTTCATCACGCAGAGCATGGCGGGGGAATCCGCCTCCGCCTGCGCGGCGGACATAGGGGCGCTTTTCTCCTCCGGCAGATACAGGGTCGGCCTTGCCGCGCAGAACCTTGTGGCGGGTTCTCTTTCCCGGTCCGGCGGTTCCGACGCCCTGCCCCTCACCTTCCGCGCAGGGGCCGGCGTACGCATCATTGAAAGCCTGCTTGTCAGCGCGGATGTCGTGCACCGCAATCCCGGCAATACCACTTTCCTGGCCGGCGGGGAGTTCCGCCCGCTGGATATGCTGGCCCTGCGGGCCGGATATAACGGGGATTTCCTTACCATGGGCGCGGGCATCTCCGCCGCGTCGCTTGAGCTTAACTACGCGGTACTTAAGCAGGAAATACTGGGTTTCTCCCATCGCGTAAGCGTGACTTTCGCTTTCGGCCCTTCAGCCGCGGAGAAGCGGTCCGCGCGCGGGAACTAGCGCGGCGCTGGGTCCAACGGCACTGGCCGCTCCTGTCGGCGCGGTGCTATCATATCGGCATAATGCCGGTTCATCGGATGGTGAGTCATGTTTAAAACAGCTTTGTTCGCTTTTATCCTGTCCGCCTTGCCTTGCGCGGCCGCGAACACCTACGCCGCTTCGAAGGGCGCGGACCTGCCTCCCGGCACGCAGCTGCCGCCGGGCGTCTCGCCCGCGGCGTCGGAACTCATGCGCTCCACGCTCCTTAATAACAAGGAAAGCTACGTGCTGCCCTGCCGTGTCACCGGTTCGCCTGTTTTGTCCTCAAAGAGCGAAAAACTGCTTCGCAGCGGCGCCGGCACTTTTCGCCTGACCGGCATGGCTCTGCCGGATAACCAGAGCGGCACCGTCACGCTGGAAGGCTGGATAAAGCGGGGCGACACCATTTATACCGAGGACGAATACCGCTCAAGCGGCGCCTATCCGGAGCTGCGCGTGGATAAAATAGTCCCGACGCCCGCCCCCTATACCTGGCGCGCGCCCGGCCAGCACTATTCCGTGCGCTTTTCCAACGCGGGCGGGAAGTATTCCGCCAAAAACGTCCGCTGGGGCGGCGGTTCCACCGTCCGGTGGGAGGCGGCCTCGATAAATCCGTCCCTCCTCAACAATGTCTATGTGGTCAAGAAGCCGATACCGGAATGGCATCCTTCGCTTTCCCATACCCTGCTGTTCTTTACTTTCAAGGATGGCGGCCTGCTGAACGCTTCGGACGGGAAACCCGCCAAAGGGCTTGCCGTGTCAATCGAAGCCCGCTGGCGCGACGACGCCTCCATGAGCCTTGAGACCGCCTTCTCCAGAACGTTCAACATAGCGTGGGTGGTGTCCACCATGGATGATTACATCGAGCGCAACTGCGGCGATTCCGGCGGCACGGACAACAAGCTTTATCCCTTCGAACTGCGGCTTTCGCAGGAGCAGAAGACCGCCCTCCTTACACGCGCTCTCCGGCTTGCTTCGGAAGAGCGGGAAGGCGAGTTTTATAACGGCAGAAGCAACAACTGCACTGTCTCCATGATACGCATCATCAACGGCGTTCTGCCCGCCGGGAGCCGCATAGTCATGTTTGAAAACGGCGCCAACGCATTGCCCGACAAGGTGGAGCAATCGCTTTCCCGTTTTCTTTCCCCCGGCCTTGCGCCCATAACACCGGAAAACTATAAAAACCAGTCGGCCTGGCCCCAGTGACTCCGATTCTGCCGTATGTATCGCGCCCCGCATAAGCGGGGCGTTTTTGTTTGGCGTGGCGGCGGGTATATAATGTCATTTCATGAACACTTCTGTTTTTTCTTTAATATTCCGGGTTCAGGTATTTTTTAAACAGGGAGAGTGACATGGGCGACAATAAGACATCGGCTGACGCGAATCGCGCGGTGGAGAGATTCGGGGGCGGTTACCGCTGTGCGGAAGCCATTCTCACCGTCTACGGGGAAAAGGCCGGCTGCGACCCCGCCCTCTGCATGAAGATCGGCTGCGCTTTCGGCGGCGGCATGGGCGGCAAGGGCGAGGTGTGCGGCGTTGTCAGCGCCGCTGTCGCCGTTCTGGGAATGAAGTACGGCAGGACGGACAAGAACGACGCCGAATCCCGCGCAAAGACGGACGCTAAGGTCCGGGAGTTCATTGACAGATTCCGCGCCGCGCACAGGCATCTCCGCTGCAACGACCTTGTTGGGTTTGACAGAAGCACAGAGGAGGGACATGACAAGGCCGCCGCGACCGGCGTTTTTAAAAGGCTCTGCCCCGAACTTGTCAGGGACGCCGCCCTCATTCTGGAAGACCTGCTTAAAGACTGAATATGCCGGCGGCGCGCATCCCTGCCGGGCGCGCCGCCTTCCGTCATCCGGCAGACCCGCTCTGAAAATTGTAAAATAACAGTACTATACATACAGCCCGTCAAAAGGCTGTCAAAGGAGGCGGACGCTCCCCGCGTCCCCGTTTATGCTGCCCAAAATATACGACCCCAAGCCAGTTGAAGAAAAATACACCAAGCTGTGGCAGGAGAAGGGCCTGTTTCTCTCCACCGTTCCCGAAGACAAGGACAAGAAATCCTTCGTCATCGTCATACCGCCGCCCAACATAACGGGCGCGCTGCACATGGGCCACGCGCTCAACAACACTTTGCAGGATTCCCTAATCCGCTCCCGCCGCATGTTCGGCCGGGAAGCCTACTGGGTGCCCGGCACCGACCACGGCGGCATAGCCACGCAGAACGTGATGGAAAAGCGCATCTCCGCCTCGCGCAAGCTGCACCGCCACGACCTTGGCCGTGAAAAATTCCTTGAGGAGACCTGGCAGTGGTACGGCGAATGCGGCGCTACCATACTCAACCAGCTCAACAGGCTGGGCTGCTCGCTCGACCTCAGCCGCGACCACGTCCGCTTCACCATGGACGAAAAACGCGCTACCTCCGTTTTCGAGGCCTTCCGCCTTCTCTGGGAGAAGGGCTACATCTATCGCGGCGGCAGGATGATAAACTGGTGCGTCCGCTGCGGCACCGCCCTTTCTGACGCGGAAGTGGACCACGAGGAGCACAAGGGAAAGCTCTGGCACTATCATTACCCGCTTGAAGACGGCTCGAAGGGCATAACCATAGCCACCACCCGCCCGGAAACCATGCTTGGCGACACCGCCGTCGCGGTCAATCCCAAGGACGAGCGGTATAAGCATCTCGTGGGCAAAAAGCTGCGCCTGCCGCTTACCGACCGCACCATCCCCGTCATAGCGGACGAGATGGTCGATATGTCCTTCGGCACGGGCGCGGTCAAGATAACCCCCGCGCACGACCCCGCGGACTACGACATGGGCCAGCGCCACAAGCTGGACACCATAAAGGTCATTTCCTTCGAAGGCAAGATGATAAACGTCCCCGCCCCCTACCTCGGGCTGGACAGGACCGCCGCGCGCCATAAGGTCGTGGAAGACCTCAAGGCCGCCGGCCTCTTCGAGAAGGAAGAGCATTACATGCACGCGGTCAGCTCCTGCGAGCGCTGCGGCCAGCCCATAGAGCCGCTGGTCAGCGAGCAGTGGTTCGTCAAGATGAAACCCATGGCCGAAGCCGCGTTCAAGGCCATAAACGACAACAGGATAACCTTCCACCCGGACAACTGGCGCAAGCCTTTGCTGGACTGGCTGGAGAACATCCAGGACTGGTGCATTTCCCGCCAGATATGGTGGGGCCACCGCATGCCGATATGGTACTGCGAGGAATGCTCCGGGAAAGGCCTTGTCTTCCAGACTTCCAAGCAGGGCGTCCGGGAACTGGCCCGCGTTTCTGTCGAGCACGGGGCCAAGCCCATATTCTCGCGCGAGAAACCGGCCAAATGCCCTCTCTGCGGCGGCACGCATCTGGTGCAGGACCCTGACGTTCTGGACACCTGGTTCTCTTCGGGCCTGTGGCCGTTCTCGGTCTTCAACTGGCCTGAAAAGACCAAGGAACTGGACTATTATTACCCGACTTCGGTTCTGTCCACCGGTTACGAGATTCTTTACCTCTGGGTCGCCCGCATGATAATGATGGGTCTCGAGTTCATGGGCGACGTGCCATTCACCGACGTCTACCTCCACGGCATAGTGCGCGACAAGCACGGCCAGAAAATGTCCAAGTCCAAGGGCAATGTGGTCGACCCTCTGGACCTGATGGCCAAGTACGGCACGGACGCGGTGCGCTTCTCTCTGGTGCTGCAGGCCATTCCCGGCAAGGACATCCCCTTCGCCGAGGAGTCCATCACCGGCTCGCGCAACTTCTGCAACAAGATATACAACGCCTCGCGCTTCCTCCATATGCATGTGGGGGATAATTCCGGCTGGAAGATGAAAAAGCCCGGCAAGCCGGTCGAATTGTGTGACCGCTGGATAATGGACCGCTACGGCAGGATGCTCTCCGAGGCCAGAAAGGCCCTTGAGGAGTACGACGTCGCCCGCGCGGCGGATGTCATATACCATTTCCTGTGGGACGACTACTGCGACTGGTATGTGGAGCTCTGCAAGCCCCGCCTGCAGGACCCAGCCCAGAAGGATGAGGCCCTCTCCCGCCTGTTCCATATCATGCACGGCACGCTCAAGGCGCTGCATCCTTTCATGCCGTTCATAACGGACGAGATTGTGGAGTCGTTCAAGCCCTATATTCCAGATTGCAGGGAATTCCTCGTTCTTGAAAGCTATCCCCAGGCCGACCCGTCCCACCGGGACGA
>CAYPTM010000007.1:0-21715 GCA_964413345.1 uncultured Elusimicrobiales bacterium | reverse complement strand
GACGGCGAGCTTATCTTTATTGTGGGTATCTGCGTTATCCTGTCGGTGCCGGTGTACATGCCGCCATCGTTGAATGTCCGCAGCATGGCAAGGACGGTATACTTGGCCAGCTGCGCTGTTCCGAAGTCCGACTGGGTGCCCAGACCGGATATGATGAAGTACGCCGTTCCCGTGCTGCTCTGCACCTTGACCACGCTGGACGCATCGTAGGTCGACGCGCTGTAGCTGGACTCGTAAAACACGCGCGCCGTGCTGCCGACCGTGGGCACGCTGGTGACGGTGCGCTGGCTGCTGTAGGTGGTGTCGGTCCATTCCGGCGGGAAATCCGTGGTGTAGTTGAGCGTGAACGGGCGGGGCGTTGTCACCGGCGTTATCAGCGGGAAGTTGAACAGCGATGACAGGTTTGTTCCCAGCGTGGTCAGCGTGCCGCTGGCCGAAGCTGAATAGTGCTTGAAGGGGCCGGTCTGGCTTGCCGGCTTGCCGTTGAAGAAGGCGCTGCAGCCAAGCGCCTGGGTGCGGGTATAGCGATTCCTGCTGTAATACTGCCCGCCTGCCGCCGTTCCGAATGACGTGGACCACGCTGCCCGGTAAAAGTTGCCGGTCCCGGTGGGCAGGTTGCCGGAGCTTTTCCATACGCTGTACTGCTCATCCGGGAAAAGTTCTCCCAGCCAGTATTTCGAGGCCCATGTGTTGTCCGTCTTGGCCACAAGGCGGTTGGTCGCCACGGTGGCGCTGCCGTGCGTTTCGATTATTTCGTCCACGCCGGTCACCGTCGTTTCCCCGCTGGTGGACCACGGCGTTTTTACGTAGGTGATGGCGTTAGGCAGAGGTTCCATGTCGCTGCCGAATTCCCCGCCCATGCCGAAATAGTAGTAGCTGAAGCCGTTCATGGTACTCCATATGCCGCCGGATTTCATCAATCCAGTGCGGTAAAGCTGGAACATGCGCGGAATATCCACGTCCAGATCGTCGGAACCCCAGCCGGCCGTAGCCTTGCCGAAGCCGGGATAGGCAGTGCTTCCGACACTATTGAAGTACCAGTTGTAGCCGGAGTATTGCATTACGTCCGCATAGGGGGAATGGCGGGGGTCGCCCATTATCTGATACTTCTCAGTGGCCGGCGGCTCTTTCCCGCGCCAGACGTAGCTTTTCGAAATGTTCTCCGGTTTGTTGGCCAGCGTTCCCGCGGCGGTGTCTGTTCCTATGCGTGTGTCGAACTCCATCGTTTCCGGAGAAGTGGACAGGACAGAGGGGTCTATGCTTATTATCCAGCGCGCTGTGTTCTTGCCCAGTGCGTTCGTGCTGTCATAGTATGTCAGGTCTCGCGTAAACCCGTAAGCGCTGGAAACGTACGACGGCGCGGGCATGTATTCCATGCCGTAAAGGCGCATGGCGGAAGGGATGCCTTTGTAGGTGTTGGCCGGGTGCCGCATGGGCGTAGCGTTGAGTATTATCTGGGTCGAGCCCGTGGACGGATGGATTATGCACGGGGTGGACGTATCCAGATAGGTTACGAAACTGGCCGTGCCGGAACTGTAGGGGACGGCATCGCTGCCGACTATTTTCGTCAGGGTTATGCCGCTTGAGTCGATGTAATTGTTGGGGAAGGTTATGCTTATCGACGGAAGCGTGGTGGTGCTGGAAATGGTGTCCGGGTCGGTGCCCGCGATGTAGGGGTAGACGCGCAGTTTGACCGTGTCCGTGCTGGCGTACTGGAGCCTTTCGGCATGAGTGACCACGCGGTGGTAGGGATACCCCTCCGGGTCCTTGGCCGCGTCCGAATAGTTCCTGATGGGAGGTATGGGCAGCAATTCTCCGTGCAGGTTGATCAAGATGATGTTCGTAAGTTCGTTGGTCGTGCTTGTGTTCAGTTTTTCAATAAGCATCCGCAGGCTTATTTCGGGCGGGGTTGTCCCCGCCGCGTTGGCCGCCGCCACCTGCTCGTTGTATATGCGTTCCTCTTCCGGATAGCGGACGGCGTGGTTGACCTGGTCCGCCATCACGTAATTGCCGGGCGTGTAATCGAAATTGTCGTCCACGTTTATCTTGCCCAGAAACAGATTCGGGGCGTAAAAATAAAAGTCGCTGCCGTCGGACGCCTTGGTCTTGCCGGGATAGAGGTAAACCCAGGGCGCGGCGGCCGCGTCGGTGCGCACCGAGCTGTTCACAAAGGGACGGTAAAGCTGGTCCCTGCCGTAGGCCATGCGCGTTATCCAGTGGGCGCGGAATTCCATGCCGGGGTTGCGGGTCTGTATGTCCTGCAGCACCGAATCGAAAGTGGGGCGCAGGGTGGACAGGGCCGACCACCAGCCGGGCACGCTTTCAATGGCGAGCACGTATATATCCATCACCTGGGTGGGCACATAGTCAGATTTGATGGTTTTGAGCACGCTCATCGTTTCGGCCAGCACTTCCTCGGGCGTGCCGTCATAGGGGCACTTCGCGCGCGCCACGCGGACGTAAACCTTGCGGGCGAAGGCCTCTTCCGGCTGCTTGACCACGTTTATCTGGCGCAAATAGCGCCATCCATTGCAGGACGCCGTGTTGCCGCTCAGCGGCGCGGCCGGCGCGGTGACGTGAAGGTCTGTCGTCAGTACGGTGGAGTAGGTGCTGCCGTTGTCGTAGTCGTCAAGCACGGTCACGTCGGCTTTTTCGGAGCCGGCCACCAGCGCCCTCAGCTCCTCGAGCATTTGCATGGCCTTCTGGTTAGCGAAAGTAGAGTCTTTTATGGCGAAGCTTTGCTTGCTCATGAACGACTGTATCTGGAAGAGGCCGCCGACCACCAGGGAAAGTATCATCGTGGCCAGCACCACTTCCAGCAGGTTGAAGCCTTTGCGGTTGGAAAGCGTGCGCATAAGTTACCTCTCCAGCGCCGGCACGCCTATGAATACGTGCAGGGTGGACTTGTTCTCGCGGTACTGGCATATCTGCTGCTTGATGGAATTTATGATGGTGTTGTCGAAATCAATTTCCGCGACGTCAGTGGCCGCGGTGCGTGAAAGCGTGAGGCCGGTATAGCCTACTACCGCGCCGCTGATAAGGGCGGGTTCCAGTATGGTGACCTTCTTGGTCGAGTAAATGAGGCCGCTGTACATGACGTTGGCGTTGGCGTCAATGGTCAGGTTGCCGTTGACGAAAAGGACGCCGCTGCCGTTGAGGGGCCTCGTGGAGGAGAAGACCGCGTTGCCGTCAACAAAGATTAGCGACATGTCAGGCATGGTGGCCGGTAATTGAGCTGTGTCGCTGACTACGTAGTCACTGATGAGCTTCAGGTCCGCCTGGGGTACGCCGAAAACATTGTAAACGGTGGGATCGCTGAGCCCTGTCGATGAGGCCGGTGTGCCGGTGACCTTGGCGTTGCTGGCTATGTAAGGCGTGCCGGAGACCGAGGCTACGCCAATGTTCGCTCCGCCGACTATGCGTCCGTTTTTGAATACTGCCACGTTTTTGGCCGAACTGGAACCGCTTATGGTCTTGGTCATGAAAGCTGCGTTGGCGGGCAGAGAGAGGGTCAGGCGGCGTATCTCAGTGGAGGCCCTGACCTTGGCTATTATTTTGTTGGGAGAAACGTTGTATGCGACGCTGGCATCGTTCCTCTGATATACGTATCCTGCGCTTTCTATATACCACACATAGCCTTCGCCGTCCTGTTTCCCGTCGATTCTCTGGGAGGTGATGTCGTGAACGGCACGGTCGTTGTAGGTGCCTGTGGAGGGGTTCTCGGTCTGCCGGAGAACTTCATAGCGCGCCCATTTTTTCCCATCGGAGGAAAGCTCGTACTCTTTGACGAGGCCGAGGCTTTCATCTATGGTGTCGCGCTTGGAAGCGTCAATGTTGTAGCGTGGATAGAAGGCCGCGTCCGGATAGGCCGCGAGAGACATGTTCAGGCCGCTTCTGACCGGCTGAGTCGCCTGGCGCTTAAACCATGCCATGGCATCCACAAGGCCAGCGCGGGCCACGTTGTCCGCCTCGCTAAGAACCCGCTGCTGCACCTTGGATTCCTGGTGCGATGTCGCTATCATTTTTCCGCCGACGCCCATGAGCATGATGACTATAAGGGACAGCATCAGCGCTATTATCATGGCGGAGCCGGAGCGGTCTGAACGGATACGGGAGATAATGCGGCCGTTGGAGGCAACCTGCCGGATACTCTTCAGGTTGATGTTGTAAGGTGTTCCAAGTCGCTCGCGGATGTCCATAAGTATGCCTCGCGCCTGCAATGTTTATATAGCCTAGTATTGGCGTGCGAGGCAGTCAAGAGTAATTTGGCTATGCCGAAAGGCTAGTACGGCCAGCGCACATCTAATGATTTTATATTTTATTTAGGGGAGTCTTCACGATTTTAAAATGGGCGGGCAGATTGTGTTTCCCATAAACGAAAAAACCACCTTTCGGTGGTTTTTCGTTTCAAAGCTGGCGCCCCCAAGGGGAATCGAACCCCTCTTTTTGCCTTGAAAGGGCAGCGTCCTAGCCGATAGACGATGGGGGCAATGGTTAGAACGTATATAGTATATCAAAATGCCCGGGCTTTACCAAACTTTATCTTTCCTGTCGACGACAAATATGCAGCCACCGTGCCGGAAGCCTAGCGTTTGGTGTTGTCCTTGATTACCGCATCCTTCCTGAGCTGGGCCAGAATCTGGGGCAAAACCGCTTCGATTTTTTTCTGAAGCAGTGCATTGGACAGCGAGTCCTTGAGCTTGGCAAAGTCAGGCTCTACCGCGGGACGTATGTCCTCAACCTTGAGAATGACGCATCCTTTCGGGGTCTCTATCACATCTGTATATTCGCCCTTGCCCAGTTTGAATACGGCCTCTGCCACTTCAGGAATCAACTGGTTCTTGTACGCGTATCCCAGTTCGCCTGCAGCCTTCGCTCCCTGTTCGTCCTGCGCCTTTTGAGACGCCAGTGCCGCGAAATCCGCCCCGGCCTTGAGAGCAAGCAGCATGTCCTGGGCTTCCTGCCGGGTCTTGGCGTAAATCTGCCGCAGCTTGACGGCCTGCGGCGTACCCAGGGAGGCCTTATTGTCTTCAAAAAACTGTTTTACGTCTTCATCCGTGTTTGAGAGCTTGCCCCACGCTATCGCAAGTTTGCGTATCGCAAGCCGGGTGTTGATTTCGTCGCGGAGCTCATCCTCTGAGATGCCCTGTTCTTTTATCGCGGTCTGGAATTCCTGCCTGCCAGGGTATGCCGATTTAATTTTCGACAGTTCCGCTTCTATCTCGCCTGAGGAAGGCATTATGTCTCGCTTTCCGGCTTCGGCCAGCAGAAGTTTTTCGTTGATGGCTTCCTCAAGGATGAGATTGCCGTAGCGCGCCCATAGTTTCTTCGTCACAGTTTCCGTCTTTATCGGCGTTCCGTTGACTGTGGCCGCGGTCTTGCCGGAAGGCTGGGCCGCAACAGCGTGTGTCACGGTGAAAAGCGCCGCTGCCGCAAGTGGTAAGAGTATTTTCTTCATCCGTGTCTCTCCTTGTTCGGTGAAATGAAAAAAGGGGCTCTGAGGAGCCCCTTCTATATTGCGGATAGTGTCAGGTGCAGCTTACTTCAGCAGGTCGTCCTTGCAGGTTTCACCACCGGGGCAGGAGTTGATGGACGGGGTCGGGGCGGTCGGCACGTTGACGACAATGGAGTAAAGACCGTATCTGGGGGAAACCGCGCTGTCATCCGTGTGGCGGGTTACCACGAGATTATATGTGTAACCGCTGGAATTGCTGCCGACCGTTATCGTGGCCGTGAAGTACTTCTGCTTTATTTCCGTTTCCTTCGTGTCGTTGTAGCTGATATCCAGCTTGGTAAACTGTGAGGCATAGGTTCCGCTGGTGGCAAGATATCGTTCCTGCGCGGAGCGGATGGTGCCGATGAGAGACATGGCTTCGCTGACGCGCGATTTCTCTACGACTTTGAAGTACTGCGGGATGGCGATGGAAGCCAGAATACCTACGATAAGAACGACGACCAGAAGCTCAATCAGCGTGAAGCCAGCTCGTTTTGCCAATTTCATTGCTTTCTCCTTTTTATCTGCCTGCTTTTGGGAAGCCCCCCTCGGGCTCCTGCCACTGCCAGAACCGGACGGCTTTTCTGGCTTGCTGCTTCAAAAGAGTGGTGCGCCCGGCGCGATTTGAACGCGCGGCCACCCGCTTAAAAGGCGGATGCTCTACCCCTGAGCTACGGGCGCAGTTTCTGCCACACCGAAATTATAGCATAAACTGCGCCGCCTAACAAAAAAACGCTATTCCGGAGCATTTCTCCGACGGAAAGAATCCGTTTCCACTTCCATCTTGCGGATTTGAACGGGGTGGCGTAAAGTACTATAATTAATCCGTAGCGGGCGGATTTTTTCCGCCCGGTTTAAACCCTCCAAGGCGGGCTTTCGGCTAATGCTTAAGCGCAAAAAATACAAGGTCGCCGTAAGGCACAAAGTCCAGTCAAGACGTACAAAAAACTTTGCTGTTTTGCTGCTTTCCGGCGCTCTCGCCGCAGTGGCCATGGTCCAGCTGCCTTCAATTTACAGGAAGATTTCCGCCGTCCACGCCCCGAAATGGACGGTATGGCGCCTTAAGGAAACGAGGATTTCCGGCGGCGACGACGTTCTCCGCAGTAGGATACAGTCCATTTTTTCCCTGGCGCCCGGCAAGGAGATTTCCGGCCGGTATGCGCGCCGCATGGAGAACGAGCTGCCAAAGATGTTCCCTAATATAAGAAGGGCGTCGGTTGCCCGCAGCCTGTTCGGCGGCGTGCTGGACGTGAAGCTGGAGAAGCGGATTCCCGTGGCCAGGGCCGTCGGCTTCGCCTCGCCTCAACTGGTGGACGAGACCGGTGAAATCTACGAGGCGCGCCCCGGCGAAGGGGATGAGCTTCTTCCCGTGTCTTTCCCGGAGGGTTTTTCGGGAACCAGCGTCGGCGCGGAGATAGCGCGTCTGCTGGGGGCGGTAAGCACTTACGGTACGGATTTTCCAAGCCGTCCGGCCGCCGTGCGTTACGACAATCATTCTGACGCGGTCACTGTGGAGCTCGCGGACGGTTCCGTGCTCGACTGGGGGACCCGCGAATATACGGCGGAGAAGATTGCCCGCCTGGCGCAGGTGTTTCCGAAAGCCCGGTCAAAGATTTCCGGCCCTTATACGGTAAACATGAGGTATTTTGAAAAAGGGCGCATAATAATAAGCCGCCTGCAGCCCCTTCAGACGGGGCCTGTCATGATAGAGGGCGCAAATTAATTCCAGGAGTTCAGCAATGGCAAGAAGCAGGGTGTCGGCGGGCATTGACATAGGCAGCAACCAGATAGTTTGCGTATTGTGCGAGTCGGAAGGGGAAGGCCGGCCCATAAAAATTTTATCGGGTGCGGTGCGCAAGTGCCCCACCGTCAGCGGGGGAGAGGTCCGCGCCATAGCCGAGACGGCCCGCGTCATCCGCGAGCTTATCGAAGCCTGCGAGCAGGAGGCGGACACCGAAGTCGAGAGCGTTATCGTCGGCGTGCGCGGCACGCACATTTACTCCCTTCACGGCCATGGCACCTTCGAGATAAGGCGTGAGGATAAGGAGATAACCGCCGACGACATAAAAACGGCCATAGACAACGCCAGCGCCACTCCGCGCGAGGCAGGCCGTTCCATACTGCACGTCATTCCGCAGATTTTCTGGGTGGACAAGAGCCGCAGCATCAATCCCGAGGGCATGGACGGCTCCTGGCTGGAGGTCGACGTAAACATAGTGACGGCTTCGGCCTCCTCCATCACCAACATAGAGAAAACCATTTCCCGGGCCGGGTTCGAGATAAGTGAAAAAGTCTGCAGCACGGTGGCGCTGGGGGCCGCGGTCCTCACGCCGGAGGAAAAGGACCTCGG
Organism: uncultured Elusimicrobiales bacterium; assembly: GCA_964413345.1. Lineage (GTDB taxonomy): Bacteria > Elusimicrobiota > Elusimicrobia > Elusimicrobiales > Elusimicrobiaceae > CAYPTM01. Next base: position 13,871 of record CAYPTM010000007.1, on the reverse strand, counting down.
TTGCATACTCATAGATTTCGGCGGCGGAACCACCTCCATATCGGTTTACTACGAGGGCTGCATAAAATTCCTCAAGGAAATAGAATACGGCAGCGAACTTATAACGCTGGACCTCGCCACCGCCCTTTCCACCTTCCGCGACGTCGCCCGCTCCGTAAAGGAGAAGCACGGCTTCGCCACCACTTCCTTCCAGGATGAGGAGGAAATCTCGTATCCCGGCATGGACCGCACCACCATGCAGCAGGTCCGCTCGGCCGACCTGCTCAGCTACATACAGCCCCGCGTGGAGGAGATTCTGGAGCAGACGCTCGAGGCCTACCGCCAGTCCAAATACGAGGACATGATAGGGCATGCCGTCCTGACGGGCGGTGGCTCTCAGCTGCGCGGACTGCGCGAAACAGTTGTAAAATATTTCGGTATCAAGGACTGCCGCCTTGGCGGCATACAGCGCGACCTGGTAGTGTGCGAGAAGGAATTCCTCAACCCGGTCTACACTACCGCGATTTCGCTGGTCTATTTCCCCAGCGTGAAATATGCGGGGGGGGATTCTTCCGACTCGGAAGGCTCCTCCTCGCTGACTTCGCGCGTTAAGCGGACTTTCAAAGGCCTGTTCGGCAAGGAAATATTCTGATGGCAGAATTCACCGCTATGGACGGATTGTTCCCCGCGACTGATTTCCAGGGCAAGAGGGCAAAGATAAAGGTGGTCGGCGTAGGCGGCGGCGGGGGCAACGCCATAAATCGCCTGGTTTCGGCCGGAGTCTCCGGCGTCGATCTCATAGCCCTCAACAGCGATGCGCAGGACCTGCGCCGCAGCAAGGCCCCGTTCCGGCTTCAGCTTGGAGAGAAACTGACCAACGGGCTGGGCGTCGGCGGGGACCCCGACAAGGGCAAGGCTGCCGCAACTGAATCGGTGGAGTACATCCGCCAGATAGTGCGGGGCACCGACCTCCTTATAATCACCGCCGGCATGGGCGGCGGCACCGGAACCGGCGCAAGCCCCGTTGTCGCCCAGATAGCAAAGGAAATGGGGGGGGACAATACCCTCGTTTTCGCAGTGGTGACCCGTCCGTTCGAGTCCGAGGGGTCGCACAAGGATTCCTATGCCGACCGCGGCATAAACGAGCTTCGCCAGTCCGTCGATTCCCTGCTCGTGGTGCCGAATGAAAGAATTTTCAACGTAATCGACAGGCATACTCCCACCGAAGAGGCCTTCCGCATGGTTGATGACGTGCTTCTGCGCGCCATACGCGGCATTTCCGACGTCATCAACAAGGAAGGCGAAATGAACATGGACTTCAATGACGTCAAGCGCGTCATGGCCAAGTCCGGGGAAGCCATAATAGGCATTGGCGAATGCGAGGGCGAAAACCGCCATATCGAGGCCGCTCTCGAGGCCATAGAATGCCCGCTTCTGGAAAACGACATCAAGGGCGCCAAGGGTCTGCTCGTCCATTACACGACGGGTCACGGCAAGCTTCCTCTCAGCTCCACCAAGGAAGCCAACGAGCTGATAAAGCGCAGCGCCAGCAAGGACGTGCTGCTGAAATTCGGCATAACTTACGACGATTCCCTGCAGGACCGCCTCAGGATAACGGTCATCGCGACCGGGTTCCCCAGCACCCGCTGGCAGGGGCGCAAGAACACGCTCCGTCCCGCCGGGCACAAATACGACGAGCTGGACAAGATAAACCGCCAGACGCCGGTCACGCGCCGGGATTCCATCGGCTTCAATCTGCCGGAGGAAAAGCTTATACCGGCTTATATCCGCCGCCGCAAGGGAATGATGTAAACTTTCACCGGGAGAATATGCCATGTCCATAGAACTTGGAGTCCTTCTCAAAACAATGGTCCAGAACAAGGCCAGCGACCTGCATGTGCGCAGCGACAGCCGGGCCTTTGTCAGGATAGACGGCGATATCCGGCCCATAGACGGTTCCGAGATGACTTCCACTGAAGTGGAGACGCTCGCGACCTCATGCATGAACCCGCGTTCCAGGAACATCTTCGAGGAGACGAACGAGGCGGACTTCTCCATTGACGGAGGGGAGTTCGGGCGCTTCCGTTTCAACGTTTACCGGCAGCGCGGCAAGGTCTGCATTTCCGTGCGTCACATCCCGCTCAAGATTCCCGCCATGGAAGAGCTCAACCTTCCCGCCGAGACGCTCAAGAAAATGTGCGCCAACGAGCGCGGACTTATTCTGGTCACCGGCATTACGGGTTCCGGCAAATCATCAACTCTCGCCTCGATGGTGGATTATATAAACCAGACTTACGATTACCACATAATAACCATCGAAGACCCCATAGAATTCGTGCACAAGGACGCGCACTCCATAATAAGCCAGCGTGAACTGGGAGGGGATACAACCTCTTTTCCCGCCGCCATAAGGGCCGCCCTGCGCCAGGACCCGGATGTCATACTTGTGGGAGAAATGCGCGATCAGGAAACGACGCAGGCCGCCATAACCGCGGCTGAAACCGGTCACCTGGTTTTTGGCACGGTGCACACCATAAACGCCGTGCAGACTGTTTCCAGAATAGTGGACCTTTTCCCCAGCCACCAGCAGACGCAGGTGCGTATGCAGCTGGCAGACACGCTGAAGGGCGTCATATCGCAGCGCCTGCTCTCCTGCGCAAAGGGCGGACGCATACCGGCTTTGGAGATTCTTTCCGTCACGGCGCATGCCAAGAAACTTATAGAAGAAAACCAGCTTTCCGGCATTGCTCAGGCCATGGCCAAGGGCGCTTATTACGGCATGCAGACCTTTAACCAGGCCCTGGTCAAGCTGCACAAGGCCGGGCTTGTCAGCACCGAGGAAGTCATGTCCGCGGCGTCCAATCCGGACGACGTGATGCTTGCCCTGCGCGGCATCGAGACAGAAACGGATTCCGGCGGCCGGAAGGGCTAGCCCGGGAAAGGCGTCCTCCGGACGCAATGAAAATTTGAACGCAATATTATCGCCCGGTCGGGAATTCAATCACACGAAGCGGGGAGGCTTCTATGTTCGCTGAAGGATATATCGGCATAGCCGGAACAATCGGGGTGGGCAAGTCGACGCTGACGGTAGAGCTTGCCAAGGCGCTTAATTTCGAGCCAATACTTGAGGAGGTAAGCGGCAATCCGTACCTCGACAGGTTCTATCATGACATGAAAGGCTACGGGACCATGATGCAGGTCTGGCTGCTGAACCACCGCTTCCGCCAGCACAGGGAATTCGTTTCCCGCATCAGTCTGGGCAAAATACGCGGCGTGGTGCAGGACCGCACCATCTGGGAAGACACGATTTTCGCGCGCATGCTGAACGCCCATCCGGACAAGATAATAAGCGACCTGGACTACAATACCTATCTGGACCTTTTCGACAATATGGTGCTGCGGGAGCTGGTGTTCCCCCAGCTCATGATTTACCTTGATGTCCGCCCGGAAACGGCTCTTGAACGCATAGGCTGGCGCGGCCGCCAGATGGAAAGAGGCATAACGCTGGAGTACCTCCGCGCGCTGCAGACCAACTACAACCAGTTCCTCGATGAGATGGAAGGCGCGGGCGTCCGAATACTGCGCATTAACTGGGAGAATTTCATGCCCATTTCCGAAGTGGTGCGCCTTGTGCACGAGTATTCGCTCAAACCGTCCAGCTTCACCAAGTGGGTGCGTCCGCTGCGCAAGGACCCCAACGCCCCCAACATGCCCACAGCCAAGCATCAGATTGAAAATTCCGGCGCAATGACCAAGGAGCCCGCATGAGCGGCTGCAACTGCGGCAAAAAAGGCGCTGTAATCGCCATAGACGGGCCGGCGGGCGTGGGCAAGTCCTCCGTAGGCCGGGCTGTCGCCGGCAAGATGGGCTACAAGTTCATCAACACGGGCGAGATGTACCGCGCCCTCGCGTGGAAGGCCCTGTCCGACAATATGGATGTCGGGGACGAGGCCAAAATAACGGAGTTGGCCCGTTCCATCTCCTGGTCCTTTGAAAGCAAGGACGGCCTTACCCTCAAGACCTGCGTTAATGGCCGCATGATGGGGACGGAACTGCTGGACGAGCCGGTGAGCAAGGGGTCCAGTCAGGTGGCTAAATATCCCGGCGTTCGCGAGTTCATGGTCGCCAAACAACGCGAGCTGGGGGCCGGCGGCGGCATAGTGATGGAAGGCCGCGACATAGGGACCGTGGTTTTTCCGGAAGCCGAAGTTAAGATTTATCTTGACGCCACGCCGCAGGAAAGGGCGCGCCGCCGCTTCAGCCAGTTGCAGCGGGAAAAGCTTCCGGCCGATTACGACGCTATCCTTGCCGGCATAATAAAGCGTGACGGCAACGATTCCGGCCGTGCCGTTTCACCCCTTAAAAAGGCGCAGGACAGCATCGTCATAGATACCTCCTCCGTTTCCATTGAGGACGTAATAGCCCGGATAATGACGGCGGTCAATCAAAAATGCTCGCGGATTTGCTAAGATTAAGTACGGAGTTCTTTCTCAAGGCGCTAAACGGCCTGAGGGCCGAGGGGCTGGAGAACATTCCCTCTTCCGGCCCGGTCATAATCGCCTGCAACCACCGGTCCAATGCGGACCCTCCGTCGGTGCTTACATCGATATTTCATGTTCGTCCCGGCAGGGTTCTGGCCAAAAGGGAGCTGTTTTCCGTTCCTTTTGTGGGGTGGGTTTTGCGCGTGTTCCACTGCATCCCGGTGGAACGGGGCAAGGGCGACCTCGGAGCCATGAAATCGCTTCTTGCCGCTCTAAAGGACGGGGATTGCGTTCTGCTGTTCCCGGAGGGAACCCGCGCCAGGGGTGAAAAGCCGCTGGAACCAAAAGCCGGAATAGGTTTTGTGGCCGCAAAGAGCGGGGCGCCGGTTGTCACGGCCAGAATTTTCAACACGGAAAAGTATCCGTGGACCCGTTCGGTGAAGGTGAAGTTCGGCAGGGCCCTGCGTTTTGACGAGTTCAAGGGCGCGCAGGACGAGAAGACTGCCTATATCGATTTTTCGAAACACGTCATGCAAGAGATATTTTCAATCACGGAGGAGAACGCGGTGGGGGGGAAGAAATAGCTTCCGCCCCAGCGCAATGAACAAGCCTATGAATAACCCGACTGATACCAGCGACAACGCACAGACCCCGGCCGTCAATGCTGAGGACATTAACCAAGAAAGCGCGGAAATGTCAATGGAGGGGCTGTTTGCGGCCCAGGACGAGTTCCGCAAAAAGCTCAACAGCAAGGAAATACTGAAGGTCAAGGTCATACAGGTAAACAACGATTACGTTTTCGTTGATATTGGCGAGAAGAAAGAAGGCCTGATTCCCGTTTCCGATTTCGGCGGGGAAAGAACCATTCCCCAGCCCGGCACCGAGGTGTCCGCCGTACTGGAAAAGCGCGGTGGAGAAGACCGCCACGCCATCCTTTCCCACCAGCGCGCGATGGAATCGCTCGGCTGGGAGCAGGCCCAGAAGGGTTTTGAGGAAAAGACCCGCGTGAAGGGCACCATTCTCGAGTGCGTCAAGGGCGGTTACATCGTAGACGTTTTCGCCATCCGCGCTTTCATGCCGCTCTCCCTTTCCGAGCTTCACCCCGCTTACAAGCACCACCTGCCCTCCGGCGCGAAGATCCGCTGCCAGATAGTGGAGCTTGCGCGCGAAAAACGCCGCGTGATAGTTTCCCGCAAGCAGGTGCTTGACGAGGAAGAGAATTCCCGCCGCGACAAGGTGCTTGGCGTCATCAACGCGGGCGACGTGCTGCGCGTCGTAGTGGCCAAGGTCGGCAAGGACGTTCTCTATCTCCGCTACCACGGCATAGAGGGCATAGTCCGCGCCGAGAACGTCTCCTGGAAGAACCATGAGGAGGCCCTCAAGACCTACCGCCGCGGCCAGCGCCTTAAAGCGAAGCTCATCACGATTGACAAGAACGGCCCCAAGCTGGAATTCGGCCTCAAGCAGCTTTATCCCAATCCCGCTGAACTTCTCCGCCGCAAGTACAAAGTCCGCACCGTGGTTAACGGCAAGGTCCTTTCCTGCGACGAGAACGGCGTGCGGATATCCGTGGGCCCGGACGTAGAGGGAACCATTCCCGCCATGGAGATAGCCCCCGAGGTCGTTTATCAGCCCGGAGAGGCCATCACAGCGGTGGTGATGGGAGTGAATCAGCAGGATTTCACCCTCAACCTGTCCGTCCGCCGCTTCGAGGACATCCAGAACCGCAAGGTCATAGACCAGTACATGAAGAGCGCTCCTCCCCTGACGCTGGGACAGCTCCTTGCCAATGGCCTCGCGGAGAAAAATGGAAAATAACCCGCGGCTCTCCCTGCTTGCCTGGCTTAAGGGGAGATGGGTTGCAGTTTGCGTGACAGTAACGGCCGTCGCCCTGGTGGCGGCGGCCGTACTCTTTTATGCCGGGCAGGAAGAAGCTGCCCCAAGCTTTCCCAGGCAGCAGACGGATTTTATGAGCGGCCCCGCGCTTGAAAATGCGCTGAGCGCCAATTCCAGGGCATTGGAGTTGGATCCGGAAGATGAAAAAGCCATGCTTGAGCGCGGGGTGTTGCTTTACCAGCAGGGCCCTACGGCATATCTTGACGCGATAAAAGCGCTTGAGGCCGCCCGCGACCTTGGAGCGTTGGACGTCCGTCTTTTTTACTATTTGGGCGTTATGTACCAGTACGAAGGCCTTTACGAGTACGCCGCGAAGGAATACCAGAGGTTTCTCAATAACGTGCCGCAGGATATGGAAACGCGCCTGCTTTTGGGCAAGCTGTATTTTCAGGCGGCTGAATATGACAGGGCGCTGGGCCAGTTCGATGCGGTTCTGGCCGCTGCTCCGGATGACGAGATCGCACTGGAAAATGCCGCGCTTGCCCTGATAAAGCTTGGGAAGAGCGACCGTTTCCGCGCCGTGGAATCAAGGCTGCGCGGTCTTGGGAGCCAGGCATCGGCCCGCGCCGCATATGTGGCGGGCGTAAAGGCCTACGGCGAAGGTTCTTATGCCGAGGCGCTTGAGCGCATAACAGAAGCGGAAAAAGACCTGGCTGGGGCCGTCCTTCCCGAGATAGGTGATGGAGAGTTTGTTAGGATAAAAGCCCGCGCCCTTTTCGCGCTTGAAAAATATGAGGAGAGCGCCGAGGCCTGGAAAGACCTCCTGGCAAAACTTCCCGGAGACGAGGAAGCTAAAAAGGAGCTTGCCCGGGCAGTGCGTTCAGCAAGGCCTTCCAGACACTCTAAATAACGGTTTTGTGTTAAAGCCCCCGGCTTGCTGCCGGGGGCTTTTTTTATTCAGGAAATCTCCGCTTCCACCCATATGGGAACGTGGTCGGAACTTTTTATGTGCGTGTCCGCCCGGGCCCGCAGCGGCTTCAGTCCTCGCAGGAATAGCCTGTCCACGATCTTCCCCAGATATTTTGTGCGGCCCTCCATGGCGAAAGTCACTTCCTCCAGCGAGAGGCGTTTCGCGCACTGAGAAAGCACGTATTCCCTCTCCGCGTTCCAGGTATTGAAATCCCCGGCGAACAGGAGCGGGCCACGGTGGCCGCGTGCCATCTCCTCTATGGCCCGTATGTGACATTCATACTTTGCCGTGCGCATGAAATTGACGGCGTGCACGTTGATTACGAGGAGCTTATGGCTGGAGTGTTCCAGATTATGCAGTGTGCCGAGCGCCATTTTCGGGGTGCGGATAATAGGTTCACGGTGGGGGGAGCAGGTGTAAAACACTTTTTCCGGCTCTGAACGGTATCCCGTGATGACGCCGGTCGGAAGGCGCCTGGCTGGGCTAAGGTATCCCTGCGCCATGGTGTAACCCATATGACATGCGCTCGTCATGGCCGATTCAGCCGGAGAGGAGAGTATGGCCTCCTGCAGCAGTGCCAGGTCTGAAGAGCGGCACAGCGCCGACAGATGCCTTGCGCTGCCGTAAGTCTTGCATTTATTAAGATTCCAAAGCAAAATGCGCAGTTTTCCATGCAGGGGCGCGGATGGGGCTTTCCCGAAGCTGAGGAGGATGTCCTTTGGCGCTATGAAGAATGGCATTGGCTTATCGGGGGAAGGCTTCGTCCAGAACGGGCGCGGTTTCCCATCCGGGGTAATCGAAATGCCACCATTCCGTCGGGAGGCCTTCGAAACCAGCATCCCTGAAAACCTTTTCCAGCTTTGTCCTGTTGGCAATTTGCGCCGGAGTCAGGCCGGCATAATCGCGCCGGGCCTTCTCCGTGAAATCGTCGAAAGCCGTAGGCAGTTCCAGCCATTTGCCATTGCCGTCGCAAGCCGCGGCGTCCACCGCCATTCCCCTGTTATGGAGGGAGCCTTTCGCAGGGTCCGCCACGTATCTCTCGTCGGGCATTATGCCCCAGAAAATCTTCTGCACCGAAAGCGGCCTGTAGCAGTCCAGTATGCAAAGGGAGAACGGCTCCGGCGCTTTTCTCGCGGCGGAAGCGGCGCGCAGTAGCGCCGCGGCGGCGGGGCGCTTCAGCACGCAGCGCGCCTCCGGATATACCTGCCTGCCGGTGAAGTTATTCTTAGTGGCGTAGCGAATGTCGAAAAACATATTGGAATCCCTGACTTTCATCATGTCCACAAGGTCTGCAGTGGACGGACGTATTTCGAATGATGATGATTCCGAGACTCCATATCGTTCCGCGAAACTGGCCATGTTAAGGGCAAAGGAGATCAGTCCGCGCGAGTTCACATAAATAAGAGGCTCGCCCTGCGGGACATCCCCGAAAGTGGCCGCCACAGGAGCGGCTATCGTTACGGTGCCTATGCTTAGGCTTAAGGGGCTGCTATTGCCGGTCTGGAGGCTTTTCAGAGCTTCTCCGCTGGCATCGGTCCAGACGTTGCCATAGGGGGCCTCTACGTGCAATATGGTCCCTTTAATGCCCAGGAGGTTTGCTTCCGCTTCGGACCTGGAAAGCGTTACCGGGTTCTTGATTTCCTTTCCCAGACGAGAAAATACTTTCGGGTCGGACGCGAGGCGTGCGGCAACCGGGGCATATATATCCCGCCCGTGGAAGGTGGTGGTTATATCCTTCCGGAGATATATGAGGTTTTCGATATGAACAGCCTTGTCCAATCCCAGTTTAAGAATAGGAAGTGTGAATATCCCGTTGTCCGGGCCGACGAAGTAGTGGCCGGATTTTGTCCGTATGGCTATCGGCCGCCGTGCTGTTCCCACACCGGGGTCCACCACAGCCACGAATACCGAACCTTTTGGCCAGAGTGTGGCCGAGTCCGCCAGGTAGAAGGACGCCATGCGTATGTTGTATGCCGGCACGTTGTGCGTGATGTCCGTAATTCTCACGGAAGGATTGACCGCCTGCATTACCGCCTTGCACTGGGAGACGGAGTCGTCAAAGAGGCCGAAATCGCTCAGGAAAAGAACCTGATTGGGGCTGCTCTCCCCCTTTAAGGCGTGAGAGGCGGGGGGGAGGGTCAAAAACAAGGCAAAAAACGCGGGTATTGCGCAAAACAGGGCTTTGGTGTTCATATGATGGTAATTCTATCTTATTGTGGGCGTTTTCCGCTCCTGTGTGCGGAAGTTTGTCGGTGATTATGGAGGTTTTTGCCGACCGGATGTTCGTTTGTTCGAAGGTTTTGTCCATGGAGAGGGGGGGGCGATTTCCTTTGTTTATCGTGAGATGTGCGGGTTTTCCTGCCGTTGTTCGGTTCTTGATGTTTGTTCTGTTTGGAAATCAGGATGTTTTTGTTGGATTTTGGGTTTGATGGGGTTTTTTAGTCAGGATAACCCACCGGTGTAAGGGGTTCCCCTGTGTTTTTTGCCTTTCCAGCGTTTTTGCCAGGATTTCATATTTCTGTTTTTTTTATTTTTGGCAGTTTTTTGGGTAAGTTTCCCAACGTTTTGCTTTCATGGTGTTTTTGTGTGGTGGCAAGATTCTCTGAAAATTGCGCCAGGTTTCTTTCATGGTGTTTTTAGTCCTGTCGGTTCTCCCTGCCTTTTCCCCGTTTACCCGCTTACATGGTGTTTTCTGTTGCTAAAATTGCTTCGAAATCAGGCTGATTTTTGCCTGTTTTAGATGGAGTTTTTCTCTCCTTTGGTGTTTTTTGCTTCGCTGATATCGTGCGGTTTCCCCTATCTCAAGTGCCTTTCATGGTGTTTTTGACGGTCCTGCCGTTTGCAAAAAATCGGGATTTTTGGCTGTTTTTTGGTGTTTTTTGCCCAATTTCTTGCGGTTTTATTGCCAAAATATTGCCAATCTGGTACTGCAAATCTTGGCCAAAACACCTATTGGGTAGTCGTGGTTTGTTTGTATATCGCGAACGGTCTTGAAATAATAAAGAAACAAAGGTTCTTTTTGGTTAAGTATTTGTGTGTCCTTGATTGAAAATGAAGAATTTTGTTAATCGTTTAGTAATCTTGTTGAATATTGGATAATCGCGTGAAATTTGGGATTTTGGTAGTTTAATGGTAATTTAGTTTCAAAAAAATTTCGAAAAAATCGTGAAAAAAGCCCGAAATGGCCTAAAAATGAGAGTGCTAGTTATCATGTTTGCATATTGCGTATTGTAAACGGATAAAAAACATCGATTTTATCGAGCAAATTTGATGTAACCTAATACTGGGTATTAGCTTTGCAGTGCCGTTGTGTTTTAGGGCTTAAGTTAACATAATATATCTTATCGTAAGTTATGGGACAGGAAAAAGCCCTCCCCCTCTCTATGCAGTCGTGGCCTATCTGCTTTTCTTTTGGTCTGCATTATTTGTCGTGGCTGTTGTCTTGCACCTTGCGGTGTGGCCTGGCTCCGGTGCCTGATTCGTGGGGTTGTGCCGGCTCCCACATTTAGCTTGGTATGAGTCGAGGAAATATATTGCCGAATAGTTTCTTCAATGCTTTGCGTTTGCCATTTAAGCCCTTATTTGGTTTGGGGGGCTACTGGACTATTCCCCAAACTGTCCTGGGGCATTTCGGGTTTTGCACCTTTTGTGCGTTTTGACTGTTTTGGGCTGATTTTGGACGCTGGCGGGAAGACGCTTCGGTATGGTAATTATGAGAGCGCCAGTATCTTCCTTTATGCTTCTGGCGCGGGGGGTGTTTGCTGGGGTATTTTTTCTGCCAGTTTTTCTGCCAGTATGTATGCTCTGGCCAGGCCTTTGTCTGACAGATGGTAAGCCCTGTTTCTTTTCGTGCCCACCGGCATCATTCTGCCTGAGCTGATTTCGTGTGTCAGCAAACGATCCAGGCGACCGGTTATGTAGCCTGATTTTCTTAAGGATTTTGACAGTGTCAGTGCCGGTATGGGTTGTATGTCACACAGTGCTCTTGTCACTCCGGCTATTATCAGAGCGGCTTCCTGCGCTGCTATCTGGGGATGTTTTGTTTTCAGGACCGTTATATTGTTTTTTATGACTGCTATTTTCTGCCATACATCGCCGGCTTTTTCTATGGATTTGGGGGGCATTAGATCCAGAATTCCGGCAGTGCCGGGTGTTTCAATGGCTGCCGGTTTGTCGGCTGTATGAGTGCGTTCGGGTAGTGTGCCGTCCGCTAGTTTTGCCTGTGCCGGGGCAATTTCTTTCTCCAGAAATTTATCCCGCTCTGAAAGCACAAAGTCCTTGCTGCCTTCCGCCTCGAACTCCAGGCCGGAAGGTAGCTTGAATTTAAGTCGAAAACGAGCGGGTTCCTGTTCCATAGTTGTCAACGCGTTATAAACAGCGTTGTACATATAATAGCTTTATGTCTTACATATGTCAAGCATATGTCAGCTAATGGCAGAGATATGCCAACAGCTGTTGGCAAGCTGTTGATTGCCGTCGGAGATTTATGACACCTGAAAGGGGGGAGACATGACCGGTTTCCCCCCACTGTGCCAGCCTCGTACCCCCGATCCACGGCCTTGCTGCGCAAAGCTACATTATGTTAACTTCCCCCCTCCCCCCCCATTCTACCGGTCCCACTGTTTTAGATGCCTGAAAGCTTGGGATTTGATGATTAGTTGAACACTGCCTGAGTTTCAGTAAATCGGGGTGCCCCTTTCTTAGTGCACTGGTTTTCGGCTTTGTGGGAGTATGTTCCTATTATGGGCCCAGGATTCTTATCCTTCCCCCCTTTTTTGGCGAAAAGTTTCATCCCTGCTGAGTATCAAAAAAACTGAGTTGATAGCTTTTTACCAATCCCCCCAGTGATTCCGCGCCGTGTTTTAATGCAGTTTTTGTGCGGATTTTTTGCGTTTTTTTGGCGCAGTCTGGTATATGGGAGATTTTGAAAAAGCTAATATTTTGCGTTATGTGCGGCCGGAAGGAATTCAATCAGGATGCAATTTGCGCTTGAGGGATGAACTTGCTTTACATATGTTAATAAACCTGTAACTAAACTTGTGGTGGAGACAACCGTGTTGTCGGGACTTATTTTCTGGTGGATTTTACGCTGTCTATAAGGACCTGTTTCCGGGATGTTAGTGGCACTTTTTCTGGATAGCTTGACTGTATGAGGGCCTGCTCGTTTTCTGTATGCGGATATCTGTCTGCGGTTGATTTGGCGGTACGAGGATTTGAACCTGTGGGATACTTATGACTGGCGGTTATTTCCATTACTTTGAAAACAGGTTTTATTCAGTGGCTTTTGTCCGCAGTGTATACATTGGGCAACTTGATGGGGTACAATGCTCCGGATTTTTCCTATTGCCACGCGGAATGGGACTTGAGGATGTGGTGTCTGGCCGGGCCTTTTCGTGGCTATATCTTTATACGGTGGGGTCCTGCCCGATTTACCGATACATCCCGGTATCCCTGCAGTTTTTTTATAATGCGGCTAAACAGCTTTTCCCAATAGGAAACAACAGCTGTTACATTGTTTGCGGAAAGAGCGGGGGCTTAGAATTTGGAAGACACTTCAAACGATATTCTGGAAGGACTTTTTACCCCGTCCGCATAGGCCGAGCCAGGTTTAAATGTGCCTGCGGCAAAGGTGATTTTAAGCGGATCTCCTAACAGGTAAACAAGTCTTACATCTAATTCGGAACCCAGTTTCTGACCTCCGGTCGCAGAGGTCGCGGCTTCAAAAGAGTAATAATCCAACTCGGTTATTATACCCTTGACGGGTGGAAGTGTCAGGCCGAAGTTTATCATTTGTATGCCGCTCACTCCCGCAGGTAAGCCATTGGCTGTTGTGGCGGTTCCCCCCATCGCATCATACAGGGAGGAGGCGAAAACTTCCCCGAATCCAGAGCGTTCAAGGCCGTTGTAGCGGTGACCGAAAGAGGGGAAAAAAGCTTCATCCGTGCTTGCCGTATCTGTCTTGTCGCCGCTTGCTCTTCCTATGGACAGCCGGGCGGCTCCGGTTCCAAGCTTCATCAGGCTTTGTGTCCAGCGACCCGCAGCAATAAAAGCGTAACCTTTGTAGGAGATGTTGGTTCCCCCTGCATTGGCTTTTGCGGTTCCTCTCTGGATTGCGCCTTCCCCTTCAAACGCCATGTTTCCGATTCGCATGGAATAGCTGATGCCGGAAAACATGCGGGTGGCCTTGTTCATTTGCTGCGCCAGAATGGTTTGGGTCCTGTTATCCAGTTCCCAGAAAGAATAAAGCTGCCATAATCCTTCGGCCGGCAGATTGAGTGAAGCCCCGGTTACGTAGACTTCAGATGCGCCCTGTTGTGCTGTGTAGGGTACAAAAGCGAACGTCTGCCAGCCGATATCCCAGAACGCCTTGTCCTGCTTCAGGGAAAAGCCGCCAAAGCCGAGGCCGTCATCCGAGAGCGTCATTCCGGTTGCCAGCTTAAATGGCTGCCTGCCCGCGGTGAAAATCATTCTTGAGTTGAAAATGTTATTCACCCTGACATATGCGTTTTCCATGTAGGGTACGAAAGAGGTGGACGGGTATCGGTCCGCTGCCTGATCAAAAGGGGCGCGGTATGGCGAGGTCGAGCCGGAAACTCCCACCGCGC
>CAYPTM010000006.1:0-22658 GCA_964413345.1 uncultured Elusimicrobiales bacterium | reverse complement strand
TCTCTTTAAACGTAAACGCTGTTTCCTACGGCGCGGACAAATGGCCGTCGGGGCTCTCCCAATAGAGAGCCTTCCTTAAAACTCCGGCGGGAACGCGGCCAAGCCACGCCTCCGCCACGCGCTCGGGCTTAAGCGTCCTGCCGGGCCCGAAACGCAACAAAAGCGACAACTTCCCCTCCCCTTCCCTCTTCATTGACACTATCAACGGCCTGGCGTCAACCACTTCCTCGCGCCCCCCTTCCTTCACTTTCGCCACCGGGATGGAAAGCCGCGCCAGAAACTCTTCCAGCGCGGGCGCGCCATCCGCCTCCGCGAACGAGATTTCATAAAGGCCGCAGTTGACCAGCGCCTCTATGGACGGGAAGGCCGCCGGGATGCGCCGCGCTTCCAGCAATGAATAGCCGCCGGAACACGCGCGCGACACCGAGTCGAACGCCTCTTTTTCCTTCACGGGCCTCGTCAGCGTGAGATCGGCGTATTCCGCCTCGCTCTCATACCCCTGCGCGACGGCAGGCCCGAAAGACATTTTTGGGTGCCCCCCGGCAACAAGCGCCGGAAGCCCCGCTGCCGAGGCTATCCCCCGCAGCGCCTTTATCTGCTCCAGATGCGACAGGGCGGCCGCCTCTCCCTTTCGGGAGAACCTGAGGCGGAGCCTGCACGGCCCCTCCGGAGCGCATTCCTTCCTGCGCGAGAAACCCGCGCTGGACACGACCGACGAGGAGGAAAGAGCCTGCTCCAGCCTAAACAAGAGCGACCCTCCTCGCGTAAATCGATTCCGCTATGCCTATGGCCCACAGCGTGGCCACCATGTTGGAGCCGCCGTACGACACCAACGGCAAAGGTATGCCCGCCACCGGCACAATACCCACGGCCATGCCGAAATTTATCAGCATATACACGCTGAACATGGTGAACAGACCGCAGCAAATCAGGTAGCCGTACTGGTCGCGCGCCACCTGCGCCGCCATGACCAGCCGCCACAGCATCAGCAGATAAAGGCCCAAAACGCCGGCACAGCCTAAAAAGCCCATTTCCTCACCCACCACCGCCAGTATGAAGTCCGTATGCCTCTCCGGCACAAACCCCAGCCGGACCTGCGTCCCGGAAAAGAGGCCTTTCCCGAACAATCCGCCGGAACCCATGGCTATCTGCGCCTGAAGTATATTGTAACCCGCGCCGCGCGGATCGGCCTGGGGCGCGACGAACACCTCGAACCGTTTCCGCTGGTACTGCTTCATCTGCGACTGCACCCACACACCGGCCATGAAACCGGTGATTATGACCACGGCCGCGCCGGCAAAATAAATGGCCGGCAGATTGGCGCGCAGCCTGTTGGCCAGCCAGTAGCCTCCCCACGCGAGAAGCGCCACGGCCACGCAGAAACCGAACGCGGGCCACCCCATGTGCGCCATGGACTGGAACAGGCGCACAACCGCATAGCTTTCGCCAAGGTTGGGGTTCAGGATGAAAAAAGTCCACAGCACGGGGCATATGCCTACAATGAACCCGAAGCCGACAATGACCAGCAGATGGAACAGGCTGGCCCCTCCGCAGTAAAGCATGCCTATTATAACAGGGAAAGTCGTGGCAACGCCTGAGAAATCCGGCTGCTTTAGTATTAAATAGAATACCGGGGCGACGACACCGAAAGCCTTCAGTACGGTCAGAGGCTCCCCCATGCGGCTGGAGTTTATGTCTATGAACCGCGCCATGACAAGTATGAGCGCTATGCGGCACAGCTCGGACGGCTGGATGGAGAAGAACGGCAGGCGGAACCAGGACTTGGAACCCTTGTCCACCACGCCCACCACAAGAACAGCCACAAGCGAAGCCAGTATGATTCCGTACAGCACCTTCCAGTTGTCCTGATATATCTGGTAGTTAAGGCTCCAGCCAAGCAGGAACATCAGCCCCGACAGGGGGAGCGCGATAAGATGCGTGCGCACAAGGCGCGCATAGGAAGGCAGTTGCCCGGTGGAGGAAACTATGGCCAGCGTGCCCACGAGAAGTATCAGGGCCGCGGTCGTGAACAGTATCCAGTCCATGCGGTTTTTCTTAAGGTTTGTCTTGGCTTCCGGCGAAATCATCATAGCGATTCTCCGCTGACCGCCGCGGTTGAGCGGTCCGGGACCTTTTGCTCAGTTTGGGTGCCGCCATGGGGCAATTCTTCTTCGGCCGCTGGAGCGGCTGGATGCGCGCCCTTCCACCGCAGGGCGGCCTCAATCACTTTGCGCGCTATGGGGGCGGCGGCGGAAGCCCCGTGCAGCCCGTGCTGGACCAGCACCGCCACGGCAACCTGGCTTTCCTTGCCGGGCTCCTCTGCGAACGCAACGAACCAGGCATTGTCATGTCCGTGGGTTTGGGCCGTGCCGGTCTTGCCAAACACGTCCAGTCCCTTTATGGCGCAGGCCTTGCCCGTGCCGTTGTCCACAACGTTCTTGAGCCCGCGCCGGAGCAGCTCCCAGGTGGTCGGAGCGAGGCTGACAGTCCTTACAAGCTCCGGCTTTGACTGGAAAAGCACCTTGTCGTCCGAACCCACCAGGCGGTCAACAAACTGCGGACGGTATATTTTGCCGCCGGAAGCCACAGCGGCTATCAACTGCGCCATCTGTATGGGCGTGACAAGCAGTTCGCCCTGTCCTATGGAAAGATTCAAGGTGTCGCCCTGGAACCAGTAACTGCGGTTGCGCAGCCTGTCGCGCGGCCCGAACACATGACCGCTGCTTTCCCACGGCAGGTCAATACCGGTGCTCTTGCCAAGGCCGAATTTACGCTCCATGCGCTCTATGCGCTGGGCGCCGACACGGTCGCCCATCACATAGAAATAAACGTCGCAGGAATGCGTCATGGCGTCGATATATTCGACGCGGCCGTGACCGCGCTTCTCCCAGCACTTGAACACGCGGTCCTTGGTGGCGTAAAAGCCGGGACAATAGACGGAATCGGCCGGCGTTATAAGCCCGGACTCAAGCAGGGCCGCGGAGGTGACTATCTTGAAAACCGAACCCGGCGCGTAAGTGCCCTGGGTGGCCAGGTTGAATTCCGGAAGCGCCTTAAGCGCGCCCTTGACCGTGGCACTGTCGGAATAAGAAACGAACATGTTGGGGTCGAAGTCCGGCATGGAGGCCAGGGCCAGTATATTACCGTTCCTGGGGTCTATGGCGACAACCGCGCCTATCCTGGAAATGGATTCCTTCAGCCCCTCTTCCGCGGCTTTCTGGGCCTCGAAATCAATAGTAAGCAGAAGGTCTCCGCCGGCGCGCCAGGGTTCGCGGTGCAGTATGCGCTTCAGCTTGCCCCTGTAATCAACCTCAAGGTAAAGCCCGCCGTTCTCCCCGCGCATCTCCTTCTCATAGCGCTTCTCAAGCCCGGCACGCCCGATATTGGCGTTCATGCTCATGTTCGGGTTTTCCTTGCGCAGCTTCTGCCAGTCGCGCGGGTCCACCTTCCCCATATAACCGATGAGATGGCTGGCAAAATTTCCGTACGGGTAATAACGCTTCGTTTCTACAACCAGGTCTATGCCGGGATAAAAGGTCCGCAGTTCCGCGAAAGCGAACATGGACTTTGTGGAAAGGTTGTCCGCGAGATGGATGGCTGAACCGGTGTCGAAGGAGTCCTGCAGCGTGTCGAAAAGCTCGGAAGACTGAACGCCAAGCCGGGGAGCGAAATCGTCGGAAAGACGCTGGAGATAGGCTGGGTCCTTGTGGCGGCCCGGCAGATATATGAGAGCGAAGGAAGGCTGGCTGGCCGCGATGGTGACGCCGTCCCGCGTGAGCATGCGTCCCCGCGGCGCGGTCTGCGATATGACTTGCGTGCGGTTGCGCTCCGCGGCCTCCAGATAATAGTCGTGCCGCAATATCTGGATGTAGACAAGACGGAGACATACCACGACGCAGACTGCCGCCACGGTAATGAACAACTGCCTTATCCTCTCCTGCGGAACATCGAACTGGGACATGTCACCCCGGTAAATGATCAAGCGGCCCGCTGATACGGGAAAAACCGCCGCTACTCAGATGCGCTGAACCCCTGCTGACGTTCCACAAGCCCGAAGCGGCCGATAAAAGCGAAAACAAACGGAGCCAGCAGCCCGTTCATTACGGGTTCAGCCAGCAGACGCCACAGGGTTGGAAACGAATGGGACTCGCGCACGAAGAGACCCAGAAAATAGTAAAGAATCAACTGCCCGAAAGACACCCCCAGGCACAGCACGGCCTGGGTGAAAGGGGCGGTCATATCCAGCCGCCTCCTCAGCAGCCAGACAAAATGCGCCGCCGCGGTGAGCAGCAACGCATTGGAACCGAACTGATGGAGCGACGCGAAATCGAGGTACAGACCGCAAAGGAAGCCAAACAGATGGCACAGCCCCGCGGGAATAAACCCGGACAGGGCCACGGTAAAGAGCAGGGCCACGCCGGGCACCGCGCCGAAAACGGAAAGATGCTCTCCCGCCCACCACTGGCAGAGCACGCAAAAAATCAGCATGGCGAAAGAGCGTATGAATATCATTTCTGGCCTCCGGCGCGCCCTTTCTGCAGACCGGTCACGATAAAGAGCTCCTTCAGCCCCCCGATGTTGGCATAAGGCTCAACCTCTGCCGACAAGAAAACCGACGTCCCTTCCCGCTGGTAAGCGCGCACTATGCGCCCTATCAGTATTCCCGGAGGGAAAACCGCGCTGGCGGGGCTTGTGAACACCCTGGAGCCCACGTCGACATTGGCATCGAGCGGAATATAGCTGAGACGGACAGTCTGCCTTCCGCGCCCTTCCACAAGACAGTCCAGGCCCTTGCTTTCAATGTATGAGGTCACGGCCGACATTTCATCCGAAATCAGCATGACGCGGGAACTGTTCCGCTCCACATCGACGACCGTGCCGGCCAGAGCCGCGGTCACGCCGTCGGTGGAAACGGCCAGCACCGGCGCCTGTTTCGTCACTCCGTCCACATATCCGCGGTCAACGGTAAGGGAACTCATCCAGCGGGAGCGGTCGCGCGCCATGACGCGACCCCAGACGCCTTTCCACTGTTTTTCAGGGCTGAGGCCGACCATGTCGCCTAGGCGGCGGTTCTCCTCGAGCAGCGCCTCTATCTGCGCGCGGACGATTTTCGCCTCCCGGTTCTCCCGGCGAAGCTGCCTGTTTTCGTCCTCTATCTGCAGAAGAAGAGCCGCCGTGCGCGGAAGATTTTCGACCTTGAGGGCCGCATTGTGGGACTCGTATACGAAGGGGGTGAAGAGGTAATAAGATACGGCTTTCGCCACGCGGGCAAGGACGCCCGCCGGCAGGACCATGCATATCAGCGAAATGGCCGCGAAAAACGCGAACGACAGATTCGCCAGCCTTGTTTCTTTGTTCATAGCGCCCCGGAAACCGGAGGCCCGAACCCGTTACAATCAGTCACGCCGCGGACCACCCCCGACAGGAGGAGGACTGCGGCTCAACAATACTCAGGCACGCGGCGCAAAGCAAAGAAGGGAACTCCCCCGGACAACCGGCGCGGCACTGCATGGCTCCGCGCGGTAATCCCCCTGCAAACCGCAGCCCCGCGCCCCGGCGGGCGACTGAAGTCGCACAGCCAGCCGCGCAGGGCCATTGCCGCCTTACGGCGAAAGCGCCTTCCGGGCGCCCCGGACCCGCTCCTAGGAACGGAGCTTGCCGGGATGCCAGGATTTCAAATCGGGTCGGGTCCGGTCCGCATCAAGCTGTTCCAGATACTTGCCGGTTCCTATGGCCACGCAGCTGAGTGGGTCGGCCGCGCGCTGGACCGGCAGGTCTGTCTCCTGCCTGATAAGATCCGTAATACCCCTGAGCAGAGAACCACCGCCGGCTATGACAAGCCCGCGATCCACAAGGTCCGCAGCCAGTTCCGCCGGAGTTTCTTCCAGCGCGCTCTTTATAACATCCACGATGAGCCGCACCGGTTCCAGCAGCGCCTGACGTATTTCCTCGCTGGTGACAACCAGCGTCTTGGGAAGACCCTGCGTCTGATCGCGCCCCTTTACTTCCATCTTCATCTCTTCCTTCAGAGGGAAGACGGAGCCGATCTGTATTTTCACGGACTCTGCCGTGGTCTCGCCTATTATCAAATTGTATTTCCGGCGGAAGTACTGCGTTATGCAGTCGTCCATCTCGTCGCCGGCCACATCGATGGACTTCGTCACCACCATGCCGCCCAGCGACACGACGGCCACTTCTGTCGTCCCGCCGCCGATGTCCACTATCATGTTGGCGTGCGGCTCCGCTATGGGCAGGTCCGCCCCGATGGCGGCGGCCATGGGCTCTTCTATCAGCTTAACTTCCCGCGCACCGGCCTGCAGCGCGGCTTCCTGCACGGCGCGGCGCTCAACTTCCGTAATGCCGGAGGGGATGCCTATGACTATCCGGGGCTGCATCAGACTGCGCTTGGGATGCACCTTCCGGATGAAGTACTTTATCATCTCCTGCGTTACCACGAAATCGGCGATGACGCCGTTCCTGAGAGGGCGCACGGCGACGATGTTGGCGGGCGTGCGGCCAAGCATCTGCTTGGCCTCGCTGCCCACCGCGCAAACGCGGTGGGATTCCCGCTCAATTGCCACCACCGACGGCTCCCTCAGCACGATGCCCTTGCCCTTGACGTAAATAAGCGAGTTGGCGGTACCGAGGTCCATCCCCATGTCGCAGGCGAACAGGCTGAGGAAGAAGCAATCCAGCATAGACATTATTCCACCAGCTTTACGAGGGCCATGTCGGCGTTGTCACCCCTGCGGGCGGCAACGTGGAGAATCCTGGTATAGCCTCCGGGGCGGCTGGTGTAGCGCGGAACGAGCACTTCAAAAATCTTCTTGTAGGCGTCCCGGCTCTTCACCACGCGGCGGACCTCGATGTGGCGCCCGTTGCGCGCGTCGGTGATTACACGCTCGGCCTCGCGGCGCAGTTCCTTGGCCTTGGGGAGCGTGGTGCTGACGTGCTCGTGGAGGAAGAGGCTGGTCGCCATATTGGCAAGCATGCTCTTGCGGTGCGAGCTGGTCCTGGAAAGTTTTCTTCTCGAAAGATTCTTTATCATATTGCTTCCTTAAAATACGGGCCGCGGAGCGGACTCGCGCGGCCCGTTTGTCGTATGCTAAACCTTCATCCCGAGGGAAAGGCCCATTTCGGTGAGCTTTTCCTTGATTTCATCGAGAGACTTGGTGCCGAAGTTCTTTATGGCCTTCAGCTCCTCGTCGGTCTTGAGCACCAGGTCGCGCACGGTGCGCACCTTGGCGGCCTTGAGGCAGTTCGCCGAGCGGGAGGAAAGCTCCACCAGGTCAAGCGGCTGGTTGAGAACATCCTCGAGATCGGGGCGAAGCTCTGCCGAGGGCTTGCGGGACTCGTCGGCCGCGCCGGACGCCGCCGCGGCTTCCGCCGCCTTCTCGCCTTCCGGCGTGAAGATGTGCAGCGACTGCGACAGAATGGTCGCGGACTGCTGCAGCGCGTCCTTGGGGTCGATGGTGCCGTCGGTCGTCACTTCGAGGATAAGCCGGTCGTAGTCCGTCTTCTGCCCCACGCGGGCCGGCTCCACGTCGTAGTGGACCTTTATCACGGGGGAGAATATCGCGTCGACGGGGATAAAGCTGGCCGGGCGCTGCTTGCGCGCCAGTTCTTCCGCCGGCACGTAGCCGCGGCCCTTGGTGATTTCCAGCTCGGCCTCAAGCTTGCCGCCGGGTTCGATGTGGGCGATCACAAGGTCCTTGTTGACGACTTCAACGCCGTCCACTTCCTTGACGGAGGAGGCTTTCACTTCGCCGTGCTTGGTGGCGGAGAGGAAAACCGTCTCGGTATCGCGCCCGCTCATCTTTATGCGGAGCTTCTTGAGGTTGAGCAGGATGTTGATGACATCCTCGCGCACGCCGGGCAGCGTCTGGTACTCGTGCACGGCGCCCTCGATGCGGACGGCGGTGACAGCCGCGCCGTCAAGGCTGGAGAGCAGTATCCGCCGGAGGGAATTGCCCACGGTGTGCCCGAAGCCGCTTTCGTACGGCTCGGCGACGAACTTGGTGTAGTACACGCGGCCGGCGTCGTCTTTGCGTTCGTCGGCGGCGGTTATCTTTTCCGGCAGGACAAGGGGTTCGAATGGCATCTGCTGCCTCCTGTTACTTAGAGTAGTATTCCACTATGAGCTGCTCTTTCACGGGGATGGACATCTCTCCCCGGTCGGGAACGCGCAGCAGTTTGCCGGAAAGGGTATTGGCGTCGAATTCCAGGAAGCTCGGGCGCATGGAGCGCTTCTCGGTCTCGCTGAGGCCCTGCTTCACGACGACGGTACCCGCGAGGCGCTGGTCGAGCGCCACTTTGTCGCCCACGCGCACCTGGAAGGACGGAATGCTGACGACGCGGTCGTTGACTTTCACGTGCCCGTGAAGAACGAGCTGGCGGGCGGTCTTGAGCGAAGAGGCGAAGCCCATCCTGCGCACGATGTTGTCGAGGCGCAGCTCAAGGAAGCGGAGGAACATCTCGCCCGTCTGGCCCTTGGTCTGGGCGGCCTTGTGGAAGAGGTTCTGGAACGGCTGCTCCGTCATGCCGGCCATCTGGCGGGCTTTCTGCTTCTCGCCGAGACGAACGGCGTATTCGGAAACTTTCTTTTTGAACGCCGGCCGGCCATTACGGGTGGCGACGCTCCGCTTCTCCTTCGTGCAGTTGTTGTAGCACTTGGTTCCCTTAAGGAAAAGCTTGGTATCAAGCTTGCGGCACTTCTTGCAACTAGGTCCGGTATATCTTGCCATCTTACTTTAAGCCTCCGTCTTAGACCCTTCTGGCCTTTGGCGGCCTGCATCCGTTGTGCGGAATCGGGGTAACGTCTTTAATGCTGAGAATATGAAGACCGGCGCCCTGTATGGCGCGTATGGCGGTCTCGCGTCCGGGGCCGGGGCCGCTGACGAGGACTGTGACTTCGCGCACGCCCATCTCGGCCGCCTTGTGGGCGACTTTGTTGGCCGTTATCTGCGCTGCGAACGGGGTGCCCTTCTTGGTTCCGCGGAAACCGTTGGAACCGGAGGTGGACCAGGCGAGAGTGTCGCCCTTGTCGTCGCTGATCGTGACAATCGTGTTGTTGAACGAGCTGCTTATGTGCACCACCGCGAACGCGACGGTCCTGCCGTGGCGCTTGCGGATGATGGGCTTGCCGGCCGCCGCGGGCTTGGCGCCCTCCGCCGCGGGAGCGGCGGGAGCCGGCTGCTGGATATCTTTCTTTGCTTTTTCTTCTGCCATTAGCTTCAAAAGGGAATTACTGTCCCCTCCTCCTTACTTCTTTGCCGGCGCGGCTGCTGCCGCCACCTTTCCCGGCCTCGACGAACCGACCGTTTTTCTGCGACCGCGCCGAGTTCTGGCGTTGGTGCGCGTCCGCTGCCCGCGTGCGGGCAGGTTCCTGCGATGACGCAGGCCGCGATAAGAGCCTATTTCAACGTAGCGGTGGATGTTCTGCGCGATTTCGCGGCGCAGTTCGCCTTCCACCTTGTAGTCCTTGGCGAGGAGGGTGTTGAGAAGGCTGACCTGCTGTTCGGTCATGTCCTTCACCTTGGTCGTGGGATCGAGCTGTCCGGCAAGCTGCCCCAGGATTTTCTTCGCCATGGCGTCACCGATCCCGTATACGTAGGTCAGTGCAACTTCGATCTTCTTGTTTTTCGGTAAATCAATACCTGCAACTCTGGCCATAATAAAACCTTGGTGGATGCGGGGCTTACTGTACGTCAGGCGCGGCTCCGCTTCCCGTCCAATGCCTCCTTATTTGATTAGCCCTGTCTCTGCTTGTGCTTTTTGATGCTGCATATGACGCGAAGCACTCCGCCGCGCCGTATTATCTTGCATTTCTGACAGATTTTTTTCACGCTTGCGCGAACTTTCATTTCACGTAACCTAGCGGCCGAGGCCACCGGTCCTCCGTTGTTATTTCTCCCTGAAAACTATCCTGCCCCTTGTGAGGTCATAAGGGGAAAGTTCCAGCTTAACCTTATCGCCCGGCAGTATGCGGATATGGTGTATCCTCATCTTGCCGGAGATATGTCCAAGTATTACTTTCCCTCCGGGCAATTCCACCCGGAACATCGCATTGGGCAAAGATTCCAAAACCGTGCCCGTCACTTCTATCTTGTTACTGTCGTTGTCCGTCATATGTCGGCTGCGCGCTCCGCAGTGCGGCCCCTGCGCGGCCCGTCTACCTCCGAATTATAGGGCCCCCGTTTCCGGCGGCTCTAAGGCAACGTAAGCACCTCGTGACCGTTTTCTGTGACGGCCACGGTGTGCTCAAAATGGGCCGAAAGGCTGCCGTCGATTGTGACAACGGTCCAGCCGTTCTCCTGAACTTGCACCTGCCAGTCACCCTGGTTGACCATGGGTTCTATGGCAAGCACCACTCCCGGCTCGAGGCGGACGCCGGTACCCTTGAGTCCATAGTTCGGGACCGCGGGCTCCTCGTGAAGGCTGCGGCCTATGCCGTGCCCCACGAAATCGCGCACCACCGACATGCCGTTGCGTTCCACATAAGCCTGGACCGCGTAGGACACATCGCCCAGATAGCCACCCGGGCGCATCTCCCCCATTCCGCGGACAAGGGATTCCCTTGTCACGTCAAGAAGGCGTTGCGCCTGACGGCTTATCGCACCGACCGGAACCGTTATGGCCGAGTCGGCGTGGTATCCTTCAAATGAAGCGCCGAGGTCTATGCTGACTATGTCTCCCTCGACAAGCCTGCGGCTGCCCGGTATGCCGTGAACCACCTCGTTATTGACCGAAGCGCACAGCACGGCGGGATATCCGCAGTAGTTCAAAAAAGACGGTATGCAGCCGGCGCCCGCTATGTACTTCGCGGCCACCGCGTCCAGTTCGGCGGTTGTGACGCCGGGCCGAACGGCCTGCCTTACCAGCTCGAGCGAGGTGGCGACTACTTTCCCCGCGCGGCGCATTTTTGCGATTTCATCCGCGGTTTTCATCTCAAGCACCGGCCTGCGTCGGATAATGACCGGCTCGCTTTTCTGATGTCCACCGCGCGATTTCGCTGTCACAGAGCTATTTTACTCCCAGTTTCGCCAGTATCTCGGCGCTGACCTTGTCGGGGGCGCCGTCGGCGTTTATCTTCACAAGCTTGCCCGCCTTCTTGTAATACTCGATCAGCGGAGCAGTCTGCTCGCGGTAAACCGCGAGGCGCTTGCGCACCGTCGCCTCGGTGTCGTCTTCGCGCTGGTACAAATCGTTTGAACCGCACTTGTCACACACACCCGCCGTTTTGGGCGGGTTGCTATTGACGTTGTAAACCTGTCCGCATTTGCGGCAGGTGCGGCGGCCCGAAAGGCGCTTTACAACCACTTCCTCAGCCAGGTCCAGCAGGACAACGGCGTCTATCTGCTTGCCCTGGGACTGGAAAAATCCGTCGAGACCGAGAGCCTGTTCCGCCGTCCGGGGGAAACCGTCGAACAGAAGGCCGGAGGTTTCGCCGGCGAGCTTGCCGGTGACTATCTCCAGAACCATGGAATCCGGCACAAGCTTGCCGGACTTCACCAGGTCCTGCACCTTCTGGCCAAGCGGGGTCTTCCCGGCTATTTCAGCGCGAAATATATCGCCGGTGGAAACATGCTTCAGGGCCAGCTTCGAGCACAAAGCCGGAGCCGCGGTACCCTTCCCCGCGCCCGGCGCGCCTATTAAAATCAGATTCACTTCTCTATACCTCTTATCATTGTAGAATTTTCGGAGGAAAATGCCAAGAGAAATCAGTTTCCACCAACATTGAACCAGCGGCCCTTTATGCGATGACCCTTCATCAGGGGCTCGTAATTCCTCATCACAAGATGGGCTTCCAGCTGGCTGATGGTATCCAGCGCGACGCCTACCACGATCAGCAGCGACGTGCCGCCGAAGTAGAAGGGAACGTTGGTATACTTGCGCATCATGTCCGGCAGAACCGCGATGGCCGCCACGAAAAGGGCGCCGCCAAGGGTAATGCGGTTGAGCACGAATTCAATATAGGTCGCGGTCGGCTCTCCCGGGCGTATGCCTGGGATAAAGCCACCCCATTTCTTCATGTTCTCCGACAACTCTTTCGGGTTGAAGCTGACAGAGTTGTAGAAGTAGCAGAAGAAGATGATAAGCGGCACATAGATGCATTCGTAAACCAGCGTATTATGGTTGAAGGCATCCATTATCTTGGTGGCCCAAGCCGCGTTCGGGTTGAACTGCGCGAGGGTCAGGGGCACGCTCATTATCGAAACCGCGAATATGACCGCGATGACGCCGCTCTGGTCAACCTTGATGGGCAGATAGCTCTGGGTGCCGGAATAGACCTTGTTACCCACCTGCCGCTTGGCATATTGCACGGGTATGCGGCGCTGGGCGGTTTCCACCCAGACGACACAGGCCACGACAATAAGCACAATGGCCGTCACAGTCAGTGCGGTGAGAATGGAAACTTCCTCCGCGCTGACAAGAGAAACCAACTGGCTGATGCCCGCGGGTATTCTGTCGGCTATGCCCGCGAATATTATCATCGATATGCCGTTGCCTATGCCACGCTCGGTCATCTGCTCGCCCAGCCACATCACGAACATCGTGCCGGTGGTAAGCGTCAGGACCGTGGTGAAATAGAACATGAAGTTCGGGTCGATGACAATGGAAGCCCCGCCCGGTATCGGCATCTTGGACATGGCCATGGTCAGACCGGTGGACTGAACGCAAGCCAGAAGAAGCGCGAATACGCGGGTTATCTGATTTATCTTCCTGCGCCCCAACTCCCCCTCTTTGGACAATCTGTCCAAAGCGGGGATTACATGAGCCCCGGTGAGGAGGCTCATGATGATGGAGGCGTTGATGTAAGGCATCACGCCCAGCGAAAGCACCGAGAACTTGCCCAGTGCGCCGCCGGAGAAGATGTCCAGGAAGTCAAGGATGCCGTTGCGATTGGCCTCAAACAAGGACCGCAACGCATCGCCGTTGATGCCCGGGATGGGAATGGCCGCGCCTAACCTGTAGACGGCCAAAGCGCCCAGAACAAACAGGATGCGCTTCTTGAGGTCGGGAATCTTGAATATGTTGCCCAGTGAACTTGTCTGTTCCATTACGCTTTGGCGTCCTCAGTATCAGGCCTTCTTCGACTTTTCCGCGCCAAGGACTATCGCCTTGCCGCCGGCTTTCTCTATTTTTTCCTTCGCAGACTTGGAGAAAGCGTGAGCGCTGACCGTAAGCGGATGCTCCAGCGTGCCCTCGCCGAGAATCTTGACGTTGCACGAGCAGTCAACCAGTCCGAGCTTCTTGAGAGCCTCGGGGGTGACTTCCGCGTTCGCCTTGAATTTCTTCGACAGGGTGGACAGGTTCACCCACTCACTGTAAGTCGCAAACTGCGCGTTGGAGAAGCCGGTCTTGGGAATGCGGCGGAAGAGCGGGTTCTGGCCGCCTTCGAAGCCGGGCTTTTTGCAGCCGCCGGAAGTGGCCTTCTGGCCTTTCTGTCCGCGGGTGCAGGTTTCGCCATGGCCGGAACCGCGTCCCAGGCCGAGGCGTTTCTTTTTGTGCTTGGACCCGAATTTCGGGGCCAGCGAGTTAAGGGATATCATCAAGTCCTCCGCTATTTCTCGACTGCGGGCGCGGGAGCGGGAGCAGCAGGGGCTGCGACCGCCGCGGGAGCCGCGGCACCTTTGCCGCGGACCTTGGCGATGGCTTCCTTGCTCCGGAGCTGTTCAAGCGCCGTTAAGGTGGCGTAAACCACGTTGAAAGGATTGGAGCTGCCGAGGCTCTTGGTAAGAACGTCCTTCACTCCGGCCGCCTCCAGTACCGCGCGCACTCCGCCGCCGGCGATAACGCCGGTGCCGGGAGCCGCCGGCTTCATCCAGACCTTGCCGGTCCCGAATTTGCCGATGATCTCGTGCGGTATGGTGTTGTTGACGAT
This sequence comes from uncultured Elusimicrobiales bacterium, assembly GCA_964413345.1. Taxonomy (GTDB): domain Bacteria; phylum Elusimicrobiota; class Elusimicrobia; order Elusimicrobiales; family Elusimicrobiaceae; genus CAYPTM01. The sequence goes on along the minus strand of CAYPTM010000006.1, from coordinate 8,773 downwards.
AGGGAAGGTGACCATATCCTTTTTAGCGTGGTTGGTGGCCTTAAGTATGGCCGCCTGCACCTGGTTGGCCTTGCCGCTGGCAACGCCGACCTTGCCGTTGCCGTCGCCCACCACTATGAGGGCGCGGAAGGAGAAGCGTTTGCCGCCCTTGACGACCTTGCACGTGCGGGAGAGGTCCACCATCGTGGTTTTCTCGTTGGGGTTCTCGGGCTCGGGCCGGTTGTGGGAGCGACTTCTCTTTATTTTAAGCTCGTTTGTGTTAAGCGCTTTTTCTGACATCGTTAAAGCTCCTTTGTGGGGCTAGAATTTAAGCCCCGCCTCGCGCGCCGCGTCGGCAACGGCTTTAACCCTGCCGTGATATACGCGACCCCCGCGGTCGAAGCAGACCTCTTTCACGCCGGCCGTGATCGCCTTCTTGGCGATGAGCGCGCCCAGCGCCTTGGCGGCTTCCACGCTCTTGCCGGAAGCCTTGAACTGTCCTTCAAGCTCCTTGGCGAGAGTGGTGGCCGAGGCCAGCGTCTTGCCCGTCTTATCGTCGATAATCTGGGCGTAAAGGTATTTCAGGCTCCGGCGGACTGCAAGCCGGGGGCGGTTGATACCGGTAATAAACAGTTTGCGGCGCACGCGGGTCTTGCGCAAAGCAAGTTTTTCATGTGTTGTTTTCATTTATTCAAACCCTCGCTTATTTCTTCGCGCCGCCGGCGCCAGCAGCCGTCTTACCGGCCTTGCGGACGATGTGCTCGCCCTGGTATTTGATGCCGCTGCCCTTGTAGGGCTCGGGCGGTTTAAGCCGTTTGATACGGGCGGCAGTTTCCCCCACCAGGACCTTGTCCGCGCCCTTGAGGGTGAGGATGGTCTGCTTGGGGTCGACGTCAATTTTCACGCCGGGCGGTATGTCGAAAAGCACGGGATGGGAAAAACCCAGCTCCATGTTCAGCTTAGCGCCCTGGAGGGCGGCGCGGTATCCGAGGCCGCTGATTTCCAGCGTCTTGGAGAAGCCGCTTACCACGCCCTGCACGAGATTGGATATCCTGGCGCGCGCGGTGCCGTGCAGCATATTGCTCTGCCTGGCCTCGCCGCCGGATATTAAGAGGTTAACCTTTCCGTCCTTAACCTCGGCATTGATATGTTCGGGCAGTGTGTAGGAGAGCTTGCCCATGGGCCCGTCGACGTTGACGACGCGGCCCTGGACGCTCACTTTCACCTTGTCCGGTATTGCTATCGGTTTCTTGCCTATTCTGCTCATCGGTTAAAATCCCGGGAATCCGCTGAATCTACCAGACCTGGCAGATAATCTCGCCGCCGACTTTTTTCTTGCGGGCGTCCTCGTCGGTCATAAGGCCGAGCGGGGTGGAGAGTATCGAAATACCGAAGGGGCCGCGCACCTTGGGGATGTCGCGGTAGGAGCGGTACACGCGGCAGCCGGGCTTGGACACCCGTTGTATGCCGTGTATGGCGCTTTCCTTCTCGGTGGTATATTTGAGAAACACACGCACGATGCCGCGCTTGCTTTCGTTGTGCACGGGCTTGAAGTTGGCTATGTAGCCTTCGTCCTTCAGTATGCGAGCTATTTCCGTTTTGAGCTTGGAGAACGGAACATCAACCCGCTCCTTGCCCTTCATGCAGCCGTTTCGGATTCTTGTCAACATGTCCGCTATCGGATCCATCGCTTATCTCCTCAGTCCTTACCAGCTTGACTTCTTCACGCCCGGGATGAGACCTTTGTGGGCCATCTCTTTCAGGCATATTCGGCAGAGGCCGAAGTCGCGGTAGTATCCCCGCGGGCGACCGCAGATTTGGCAGCGATTGCGGTATCTCACTGCGAATTTCTGCGGCTTTCTTAACTTAGCTGTCCACGCTTGTGTGGCCATATTTTCTCCCTAGCTAGTTCCTCTTTTCCGTCTTGCGGAAGGGCATCCCGAGAAGGCCGAGGAGGAGTTTTCCCCCCTCATCCTTGCCGGCGGTGGTCACGAACGTTATGTTCATGCCGCGAGCGGTGGGTGACTTCTCCATGTTGATCTCGGGGAATATATGGTGTTCCTTGAGACCAATGTTGAAGTTGCCCCTCCCGTCAAAACATTTCGCGTCGAAGCCCTGGAAGTCGCGGATTCTGGGGCAAGCTATGGCGATGAAGCGGTCCATAAACTCGTACATGATATTGCCGCGCAGCGTGACGCGCGCGCCAATGGGCATGCCTTCGCGCAGTTTGAAGTTGGATATGGACTTCTTCGCGCGGCGGATCTGCGGAGCCTGGCCGGTTATCTGGGCAAGGTCTTCCTTGGCAAGATCGAGCGCCTGCACGTTGTCCTTCGCCTCGCTGACACCCATGTTGATGACAATCTTCGTCAACCTGGGGACAGCCATCGGCGACTTCGCCTTAAGCTCCTTCAGCAGTTCGGGCAGCACAACCTTCTTGTAAGCGGCCTTGAGCCGGGGAGCGTAATCCTTGGGCAGCGCCTCTTTCGGGGCGGCCTGGTGTTTTTCCTTGGGCGCCGTCTCTTTCGAGGCGGCTTTCCTTTCTTTCGGCGCAGCTTCTTTCGGAGCGGCCTTCTGATTCTCTTTTGCCATCTTTATATTTCCGTCCTAGCGAAATTTCGCGTGCCTAGGCGATGGTCTCGCCGCATTTGCGGCAGACGCGGATGCGCTCGCCTGTCTTGAGTGCGCCCGCTTTCGGGCGGGTAACCTTGCCGCACTTGGGGCACACCAGCGCCACCTTGGAAAGAGGGAGGGGGGCCTCCTTCTTCTGTATGCCGCCGGGCTTCTGCTGGGCCGGGCGGGCGTGCTTGGAGACCAGGTTTACGCCGGTCACCAGAACCTTGAGGGCCTCGGGCATGACTTTATGGACTTCACCCTTCTTGCCCTTGTCCTTGCCGGCGAGTACGATCACCGTGTCTTTTTTCTTTATCATCAGCATAAAAGCCCTCTTATACCACTTCCGGCGCGAGTGAAATTATCTTGAGGAAGTTCTTTTCGCGCAGTTCGCGCGCCACGGGGCCGAACACGCGGGTGCCTTTCGGCTCGTTGTTAGCGTCGATGACGCAGACAGCGTTGTCGCCGAAGCGGATGTAAGAGCCGTCCTTGCGGCGGGCTTCCTTCGTCACGCGCACCACGACGGCGCGCACGACTTCGCCTTTCTTGATTGCCGCCTTTGGAATGGCGTCCTTGACCGCGCACATCACCACGTCGCCGAGATAGGCGTACCGGCGGTGACTGTCCCCGCGGACCTTGAAGCACATGAGCTTCCTGGCCCCGGAATTGTCGGCCACGTTGAGCATGGTCCTGAGCTGTATCATATTTCCATCTTCTCCGTAAAATCCAGTAAGCGCGGGGCCTACCGGGCCTTTTCCACGATGCGGTTCACCCGCCACCTTTTCAGGCGGGAGAGGGGCCGCGTGCTCACTATCTCGACGAGATCGCCCTTGTGGGACTCGTTGGCTTCGTCGTGCGCGTAGAACTTGGTGGCCTTGCGCATGACCTTGCCGTAGAACTGGTGCTTGACCACGCGGTCAACGGTCACCACTCTCGTCTTGTCCATCTTTTCGGAAACCACTATGCCCTGAAAGCTCTTTCTCACCGGGCGGGAAATCTTTTCGTTTTCCATTTATAATCCTCGCTTAGGCCTTTTTGGCTGCCGGAGCGGCGGCTTTAGCCCTGATGAAAGTCTCCAGTGTCGCTATCCGGCGGCGGAGGCTGCGTATCTCCAGCGGATTTGCCACGGGAGTGGTGTTGTGCTTGAACATCAGGCCGAACTGCTTTTCCTTGGCCTGGCGGAGCTCGGTGTTAAGCTCGGCAACCGTAAGGTTCTTCAAGTTCTCTTTTTCCCTTTGTTTCATCTGTGTCTCCCGTGTCAGTGCCTGACCACGAAGTTGGTACGAATGGGGAGCTTGGAGGCAGCGAGACGCATGGCTTCCTTAGCTTCTTCCAGGGAAAGGCCCTCAAGCTCGAACAGGACTCTGCCCGGCTTAACGACTGACACCCAATGATCGGGTGCGCCCTTTCCTTTTCCCATGCGGGTTTCCGCCGGATGCTTGGTGACGGCCTTGTCCGGGAAAATCCGTATCCACAGCTTGCCTCTTTTCTTGAGGAAGCGCGCGATGGTTACGCGAGCGGCTTCAATCTGGCGGGCGGTGATCCACTTGGGTTCAAGCGCCTTGAGACCGAATTCGCCGAACGAGACACTAGTGCCGCGCTTGGCGACGCCCTTGATGCGGGGCGCGCTGTGGGTCTTTCTGTACTTCACTCTTTTTGGCATCAGCATGTAAGTATATGCTCCTTAGCGCGGGCCGTTAGGCGGCCTTCGCGCTACGCCTCTGCTGTTCCGCCAGTTCCGCTTTTCCAGCTTCAAGCTCAACCGGCTGTTCTTCGGAGTTCTTGCGGATTTCCGCGAGTATCTCTTTGGGAGACTTGGCGAAATGCAGCTTCTTGAAAATCCAGACCTTCACTCCGATCTTACCGCTCAGTGTGCGGGCTTCGGAAAAACCGTAGTCGATGTCGGCACAGAGGGTATGCAGGGGCACACGGCCCTCGCGTTTCCACTCCTGCCGGGCTATTTCCGCGCCGCCGAGACGGCCGCCCACCATGATCTTGATGCCCAGCGCTTTGGCGGACATGGCCCTTTCTATGGCGCGCTTCATGGCGCTGCCGTAGTGGGCGCGTTTCTCCAGCTGGAAGGCGATCGATTCGGAAACCAGCTGGGCGTCCAGTTCGGGGGTCTTTATCTCGTGGACGTTGATGGCCGTCTTGTTGCCGGTCATCTTTTCGATATCTTTGCGCAGGGCCTCGATATCCGCGCCGCGCTTGCCGATGACGAGACCGGGGCGGGCGGTGTGAACGTTGATGCGCAGGTAGGACCCGGCGCGCTCGATTCCAACCCAGCTGACCGACGCCATTTTGAACCGGTGGGAGATCAGCTCGCGGATTTCCACGTCTTCACGGATGAAGGCGGGCATGTTCTTGGGAGCGAACCACTTGCTCTGCCAATCCTGCACATAGCCGAGGCGGATGGACTTAGGATGTATTTTATGACCCATATTCTTACTTCCTCTCGTCAGAGACGACGACGGTCAGGTGGCAGGTTTTGCGCCTGTAGGGCATTGCCCGCCCCTGGGGTCCCGGCTGGACACGGCGCAGGTGCTTGAGAGGCCCCTGGTCCGCGTAGGCCGTTTTAATCCAAACCGCCTTCGGATCTAATTTCTTGCCTGTCTTTGTGGACAGGTTTGCAGCTGCGGAATGAATGGTCTTCTTGACCATATCGGCAGCGAGTCGGGGAATGACATCCGCGATATTCTCGGCGGCGGCCACGCTCTTCCCGCGTATCTGATCCAGCACCTGGGCGACTTTACGCCGCCCGAAACGCTGAAATTTGGCTTTTGCGACTGCGTCCATATTTCAAAACCTCGCTCGGTAGCCTTAGGTAAGGTCCGTGGCTTCCTTGTTATGGGAAGCGCCGTGGCCTTTGAACAGCCGGGTGAAGGAGAACTCTCCCAGCTTGTGGCCGACCATGCGTTCCGTCACATAAATCGGCAGAAACTTGCGTCCATTGTGGACCAGGAAGGTGTGCCCGATGAAATCGGGGGTTATCGTGCACGCCCGCGCCCAGGTCTTTATGGGCTTCTTCTCGCCCGCTGCGTTCAGCTTGCCCACTTTTTCAAGGAGATTGCTGTCTACGAAGGGGCCCTTTTTTGTTGACCTGCTCATTTAATCATGCCTCCGGAATTAAGCGCTCAGCTTGCCCTTGCGGCGGTCGGAAACTATCATCCAGTCCCAGACCTTCGGGGGGCGAGTCTTATAACCCTTGGAAGGCTGATTCCAGGGGGAGCGGGGAACGTTGTGGCCTTTGGACTTGCCGCGTCCGCCGCCGAGCGGGTGGTCGACAGCGTTCATGGCGCCGCCGCGAACCGTCGGCTTAATGCCGCGGTGCCGGTTGCGGCCCGCGTTGCCGATGCTGATGGTGTTGTGCTCCACGTTGCCGACCTGGCCGATTGTGGCAGAGCAGCCGACAGGCACAAGCCGTATTTCGCCGGAGGGCATCTTAACCTGGGCGTAAGGGCCGTCCTTGGCCATAAGCTGGGCCTGGGTGCCGGCGGAGCGTGCCATCTGCGCGCCTTTGCCGGGGTTGAGCTCAATGGCGTGGATGAAGGTACCTTCCGGTATGTTCTTTATCGGGAGGTTGTTCCCGGCCTTGATTTCGGCCTGGGGTCCGCTCATCAACGTGTCGCCCACCTTGATGCCCACGGTGTGAAGGATGTACCTCTTCTCGCCGTCGGCATAATGGAGCAGGCAGATACGGGCGCTGCGGTTCGGATCGTACTCGACGGAAACGACTTTCGCCGGTACGCCGAATTTCTCGCGCTTGAAATCAATCTTGCGGTAGGCCCGCTTGTGGCCGCCGCCGATGTGGCGCACCATCACCATGCCGGTGTTGTTGCGTCCGCCGGACTTGCGAAGACCCTTGGTGAGACTCTTCTCGGGGGTGGTCTTCGTAAGGTCGGAGTAGTCCGCCGACGACATGAAGCGCCGCGACGGGGTATAGGGTCTGTATGTCTTTATTGGCATCTGCTTTATCCTCCGACGTTAGGCGGCTTCCGTGGTGTCGATCTTGAAGCCTTCATGCAGGGTGACCGTGGCCTTCTTCCAGTCGGAGCGGACGCCTTCGAAGCGTCCCATGCGGCGGGTTTTGCCCGGCATGACCGAGGTGCAGACCTTTTTAACCTTCACCTTGAAAAGCTTCTCCACAGCGTTGCGGATATCCGTCTTGGTGGAGTTCTTCTCCACCACAAAGCTGTAGCGGTTCTGTGAGTCTTTCTGCAGGAGGCTCTTTTCCGTCAGGATAGGCCTCTTGAGGACGTTGTAAATACTGTTCATTTTGCAACCTTCCCCTGCTTGAGGATTGCGGCCAGCTTTTCGGTCGCGTCCTTGGTGATTATCACGCGGCTTGCATTAAGCACTGTGTAGGCGTTAAGGTCACCCGCGAGGCAGAGATGCAGCCCCTGGATGTTCTTGCCCGCCGTTTTCATTGCCTTGTCAACCGCAGAATTGACCAGGAGCGGCCTTCTTCCGCCCTTAAGCGTCTCGATAACGGCGCTCATGATGGCGGTCTTGGGCTTGTCGACGCCGAAGGTGTCGACGACTACGATATTGCCCTCCGAGTACTTGGCGGAAAGGGCCTGCGCGAGGGCGAGCCTTTTCTTTGCCTCGGTCATCTCCTGACGATAGGAGTGGGGCTTGGGGCCGAACGTTATGCCGCCGTGTCTCCATATGGGAGACCGGTTGCTGCCCTGGCGGGCGCGGCCCGTATGTTTCTGTTTCCACGGCTTCTTGCCGCCGCCGGAAACTTCACCGCGGGTCTTGGTGCTGTGAGTGCCGCGGCGCTGGTTGGCCAGATAGGCCGTTACGACTTCGTGGAGGAAATGCGGTTCCGGCTTTTGGCCGAACAGCGCTTCCGGAAGCTCGCAACTGCCCACTTTTTTACCTTCTTTGTTAAGGACTTCTATCTGCATTTGGCTGTCTCCGGAAAGTTATTTCTTCGCCGCGGGCTTGGCCGCGGGCTTCGCGCCTTTAGCCTTCTTGTCGGCCTTAGGTGCCACGAACACATGTTTTTTCCTCGGCCGGGTGGTTTCCTTGATGGTAACCAGTCCGCCGTTGGTGCCGGGAACGGAGCCGTTGACGTAAATCAGGTTATCGGCTGCGTCCACCTTGAGGACCTCGAGCTTGACGATGGTGACGGTCTCGGTGCCCATGTGCCCTGCCATGCGCTGGCCGGGGATGACGCGGCCGAGCGAGCGGCGCGACGCCAGCGAACCGGGCGAGCGCTCCTTGTCGGAGGCGCCGTGAGAGCCGGGCAGACCGCGGAAGTTATGGCGCTTCATGCCGCCGGCGAAGCCGTGGCCCTTGTTGACGCCCTGAACATCCACATAATCGCCCACCGCAAAGCGGCTGGCCACGCTGACGCTCTGGCCCACTTCATAGCCCTTGTTGTCTTCGAGACGGACTTCGCGCAGGTACTTAACCGGGGCGATGCCCTTTTTCTCGAACTGGCCGGAAAGCGGCTTGGAAAGCTTGCCTTTCTTCGTGTCGCCGAAACCGAGGCAGACGGCGGAATAGCCGTCCTTCTGGGGGGTGCGGACTCCGGCGATGACGCAGGGCCCCGCCTTGATGACGGAGACTGCGCGCAGGCAACCCTGCTCGTCGAAAAGCTGGGTCATGCCGAGCTTCTCTCCGAGGATTGTCCTGAGCCCTACGGGAGCTTCCTTCTTTTCAGCTGCCTGGGCGGGTGCCGTGTTAACGGCTGTGTTGGCGTTATTGGTATCTGTCATGACAGCCCCTACATCTTTATCTCGACATCCACCCCTGCGGGCAAATCGAGTTTCATGAGCTCGTCCACCGTCTTCGGGGTCGGGCTCTTAAGGTCCACGAGGCGCTTGTGTATGCGCATCTCGAACTGCTCGCGCGACTTCTTGTCTGTGTGCGGCGAGCGCAAAACAGTGTACTTCTTGATCCTGGTCGGCAGGAGAACCGGGCCGGCAATCATGGCGCCAGTGCGCCGCGCGGCTTCAACTATCCTGAGTACCGACTGGTCAAGAACACGATGGTCATAGGAGCGGAGTTTTATGCGGATCCGGTCCTTGCCTTCAAGCTTAACCAGCTTGTTTTCTGCAGCCTTTGTTTCCTCAGCCATCTCATTCCTCTCTTACGGACTTAAAATTATAGCAAATTTACGCGATGATCTCAGTAACCACGCCGGCGCCGACCGTGCGGCCACCTTCGCGTATCG